>OMSV01000214.1 GCA_900290385.1 Syntrophobacter sp. SbD2
CCGCCTATTGTTTTTCTTCAAGCTCCCGCCTGGCCGATTCGAGCAGGGCAGCATCCTCAGCAGTGAGACTCAGGCGTGCAAAAAGCTCAGGGCGGCGCATCATGGTCCTCAAAAGAGCCTGCCCCCGCCGCCAGCGGCGGATGTTTTCATGACTGCCGCAAAGCAGGACTGCCGGAACGATCATGCCCTCGAAATCCTGAGGGCGTGTATACTGGGGATGCTCCAAAACCGGTTCGCTGAACGAATCCGCCACAGCCGAACCCGCATTGCCGAGCACTCCGGGAAGCAACCGGGCAACGGAGTCAACCACGACCATCGCGGCAAGCTCCCCACCCGTCAAAACATAGTCGCCGATGGATATCTGATCGTCCGTGAAATACTCGGCCACTCGCTCGTCTACCCCCTCGTACCTGCCGCAAATGAGAATGAGCCGCGAAAGCCGGCCCAGTTCTCGAGCAATCTCCTGGTTGAACAGCCGCCCCTGAGGGGTCAGCAAAACGCTCCTGGCAGGAGGGCCGGAATCCTTGATAGCTCGAAGCGCACTAACTATCGGCTCAGGTTTCATAACCATGCCCTCTCCGCCTCCAAAGGGCCGGTCATCGGTCATTTGATGCCTGTTTGCGGCGAAATCACGTATGTTATGCACCCGGACCTCAATCAGTCCGCGGTCGCGGGCTTTTCCCACTATGCTTTCTTCCAGGGGCGAAGAAAACATGGCCGGGAAAATGCTCAGGATTTCAAAGATCATTTATTGGAGGCCTTCGGGCAAATCTACTACGAGCTTCCCATTGAGCAGGTCCACTTCACCGATGACCTCTTCGATTGCAGGGATCAGCAATTCCCTGCCACCATTTTCCACCACGTAGACGTCATGGCCTCCGGTCTCGAAAACCGCGCTCAACGTCCCCAGCGGCTGCCCTTCTTTTGTCTCCACCGAAAGCCCAATCAGTTGGAAGTGATAGTATTCGCCCGAAGGCAACCCGGGCAGCCGGTCCTTATCAATAAAGAGATCTTTCCCCGATAACGCCTGAGCCTGGTCCATGCCGTCAATTTCTTCGAACTGAACGATCGAGACCCGGTTTTGCGCATTGAGGCTTACAAGGGTCAGTTGCCGTTGCTCTCCGCCTTCGATTGAAAACAGCTTGTCTCCGGCTTCCATTTCTCCAAGGGTCTCGCCGTAGGCAAAAACTTTAACCGCCCCCCGGACCCCATGAGTTCTTACCACCTTCCCAACGGCAACAACAGAGCACTTGTCCATCGGTGTTATTCGATTATCTCCAAAACGGCCCGCTTGCGAATTTTTGTCGACGCAGCGCTCAGGATCGTTCTCATGGCGCGGGCAGTCCGTCCCTGCTTGCCAATTACTTTCCCGAGGTCTTCTTTTGCTACACGAAGTTCGATAACAGAGGTCTGCTCACCCATTATCTCAGAAACCTTCACCTTCTCTGGGTTGTCAACCAACGCCCGCGCCATAAACTCGATCAGTTCCTTCAACATGGTTTCCTCCGGATGAATGCGCTACGCCAATAGTTGGGAATCTAGCTAAGCTTCGCGTGCTTTTGAATGAGGTTGCGAACCGTACCGGTAGGTTGTGCGCCCTGCCCCAGCCAATACCGGAGCCTGTCGCTGTCGATCTGGACCTGCGTTTCCATGGGAAGCGGATCGTAGGTCCCGATTCTCTCTATGAACCTGCCGTCGCGCGGCGCCTCAGAGGAGGCGACAACAATCTTGTAAAACGGTCTTTTTTTTCTTCCTCCACGTGCCAAACGTATTTTAACCGGCATTAACTCTAGACCTCCTGTTTGAGCAACCGCACTTGGCGGAGGGCAGCCAGCGCCTGTGAGGGCGCTTTTGCCCAGTGAAATTGTTCTCTCTAATCGGCGCAGAGCCAAGACGCAAGTCTGCTCCTGATTTTACACGACAAAATAATAAACATAGCTCATGATGCATAGATTAGAAAGGAAAAAATGACCCTTTTCGCCTTAACTTTGCCTTCTTTTTCTTGCCCCCCCCACCGGCCCCCATCATCTGGCGCATCATCCGGCGCGACTCCTCATAGCCTTTCAGAAGACGGTTTACGTCCTGAACGCTCGTCCCGCTACCCTGCGCAATCCTTCGCCTGCGACTCGCGTTCAGCAAATCTACGCGCCCGCGCTCCTCCCTGGTCATTGACCTGATGATGGCCTCCATGCGCACAAACTCCTTCTGATCGACCTGTACCTTCTTGAGATCCTTCAGCATCCCCATACCGGGAAGCATGCCGAGTATCTGTTCGACGGAACCCAGTTTTTTAACCTGCTGAAGCTGGGAGAGGAAATCATCGAGGGTAAACGTGTCCTGCCTGAATTTGCGCGCTATCTCCTGGGCCTGTTCATCGTTAAAAGCCTCCTGGGCCTTCTCGATCATCGTCAGAACATCCCCCATCCCCAGGATTCTTGNNCGATCAACTTTATCGGACACTGGGTAACCGATCGGATCGAAAGGGCGGCACCACCTCGAGCGTCGCCGTCAAGCTTGGTGAGAATGACTCCGGTAAGGCCGAGCTTTTCATTGAACGAGCCGGCAATCTGCACTGCGTCCTGGCCCGTCATTGCGTCGGCAACCAGCAAAATCTCCGACGGCTCCAGGATGCCTTTGAGCCGCGAGAGTTCCTCCATCAGTTCGGTGTCTATATGCAGCCGCCCCGCCGTATCCACCAGAACAGTGTCACAATTCTCCTGGATGGCGTAGTTTAAAGCTTCTTTTGCAATTTGCTCAGGGGTCTGCCGGGACGTAGAAGCATAGACCGGCAGCTTCAACTGGCCGGCGAGCGTAATCAACTGCTCTATCGCAGCGGGCCTGTAGACGTCGGCCGGAACAAGGCAGGGCCTTCTGCCCTCATTGGAAAGCTTCCGGGCGAGCTTTGCCGCAGTCGTCGTCTTGCCGGAACCCTGCAAGCCCACGAGCATCACGGAAACCGGCGACCGTCCGGAGAGCTTGAGGGGCTCAGCGCTGCCGCCCATAAGCGCGCAAAGCTCTTCATTCACTATTTTTATAACCTGTTGGCCGGGCGTAAGGCTCTGCATCACCTCCTGCCCCACGGCCCTTTGAGCAATCCCGGCAACGAAATCCCTGGCCACCTTATAATGGACGTCAGCCTCGAGCATCGCCATCCTGACCTCTCGAAGCGACTCCCTTATATTGGCCTCGGTTAGCTTTCCCTGCCCCCGCAGGTTTTTGAATATCTTTTGAAATTTATCCGAAAGATTATCGAACATTTTCCCGCCTGTCTCATCGGGTGTTTCAGGATGGAAACCAACCGGACCTTAAGAACCAGATTATCTTCTAACGCATATGGGCACAATCTTCA
The DNA here is from genome assembly GCA_900290385.1 of Syntrophobacter sp. SbD2. Next base: position 3,350 of record OMSV01000214.1, read on the forward strand.
AGTGACGTTCCGATTGAAGGGATCTGTCAACCATTCGAAGAACTTTCTTTCCAATACCTCTACAAAGCTGGCGCAGCCGAAGAGCGGCAAAACGATATTTTCTTTGACATCGTTCCGCTGACCGGACATGACGCTGCCAGTTTCAATAGCTTCCGGAGCTGTTGCGCTGTTAAATCCCCCCGCAGCTCAACTGCATACTCTAAAATAGTCTGCTCGGGATCGTCCCTGTTGAGCAATACGCTTACCTTTGCCTCACGCAAAGGGATTTTGTGTTTATCGGCCGCCATTCGCAGACTTATATTGAGACAACAGGCGAAAGCCGCCTCAAGCAGGTCGTGAGGACGAAACCCCGAGCCTCCCCCTCCTTTATCGAAGGTCGTGTCGCTTGCAGCCACACTCTTTCCATCGGTAAAGATTGTGGCGTACGGCTTTTCCCCACTGGTGCTTACGATCATTTGTCTTTTCTCCCTCGCTTGATAGGCTTATATGGGCCTTCCGGCAAATGAGTACCAGCTATCTGGGTTTCTGCCCCAAAGGGACTGCATAAATTAGTCCAGGCGTAGTGTCACTCCCCGCTCCCCGCCTCAGTCCTCAGTCCTGCTCCTCGCGCCATGCGGGTGGGCCGGCGTGGGTTACCAGGGTTACTCCAGCACGATTTCAGTGAAAACCTGCGGGTCCGATATCTGCTCCATTTCGGGCTTTCCCGCCCAGACCATCGCAAATTCACGAAAATAGCTCACAAGCGCGATGTTAGCCCTGAGGCGCATCCCCGGCTTCAGCTCATCGACTCCGAACCATTTTGCGGGGAAAAATGCTTCGACGGCCATGTGAGGCAAAGATTTTTCTATCCTTTGCACGTGCCCCTCCGGGGACAGCTCTTGATCGGGAAGGCCCTTTTGCAGCCGAAAAAGCACGGGCTTTATCACAAACCCGTCAGGATAGGAAGAGTTGTTCTCAGGGATGAGATAGACGGCCAAGTGGCGCGGTTTGCCATCAGCCTCGACCGTAAAATGAAGCTGGAATGCCTCGGACCGGGGAAAGCCGGCCTTATATTCCAGGAAATTCGGGTCAACGTAGGTGTCCGAAAGGCTGAAGAGGTAAAAACCCTCCGGTCTCCATGTGAGGTGCACGTCTCCAAAGGGGACATAGGGGGCCGGGGCGATAAAGCCGCGAAGCAGAGTCTTGCCCTTTTCCCACTCGACTAGCGACTGGTCGGAAACGTCAATCCGGTAATCCGCCCGGACTATCCTGACCGGCTGATCCCCGGAGCTCTTTTGCGTACTCTTCCCCCCCTGTGCGTCACTGGCGGCCCCCTTTTTCGACTGCCCGGCGCTCCCTGCGTGCACCAACTCCAGTACAGGATTGAGGTTCTTGAAATTCTGCGTCAACGCATGGTACGGCCTGTTCGATATGTCGACAAGGCCCATATTGTAGTCTTCACCGTCTTCGCGTCCCCCGAGCGGCTCGTCGCAGTACTGAAACCAGTGCGCGCCGACCACGTTGGGGAACCTGGCGAAATTGAGCAGGGCCACGCCTGCTCCCCACGTTCTCTCCGCTTGAGTATGGACCGTCATGAGATGACCGGGTTTTGCATGGACATTTCTGCGTCATGAGATGACCGGGTTTTGCATGGACATTTCTGGCCGTCTCGTTGCGGTTGCCGCTCCCGTTTTCAGCCGCTGCGAAAAAGAACTCGCTTACCAGCACAGGTTTGTGGCTGAGTTTGCCTAGCCCCTCGAAGAAGTACGGAGCAACCCAGCCGTCTGCGACATCAACGTTGTAGTTGGTCGAAATAACGTCAACATTGTCGCCCATCGCAAGGATCACGTCCTGGTGGTAATAAAGCGGAAGCCTGTCGCCAAGCACCAGCGCACCAGGGTGTGCTGTATGAATGGCTTTGTACATCAGTTCGTAATAGCGCTTAGCGCAGGCGCTCATGAATCGGTCCACCAACCGGATGCCGTTGCCGCCCGGCCTCAGCTTCAGACTCGCTCCCGCCTTCTTCAAATCCTCAAAATCCCTGGTATCTCCCTGAGGCGACCAATCGGCGAGAAAAGCCTCCCAGTTCCCCTTATAGCTATCGTAGATCATTTCCCACAGGAACTGCTTGGTGTGGTTTTCCCAGGGCGCCTTCAGAAACCAGATGAACAGAGATGAATTCCACCAGCCGATCTCATTATCGCTGAAATATCCAATTAGTTGAGGCAGGTTCCTATAGGCGGCCGTAAGCTCTCTGGCCTTTTCCAGGGTCTTTTGCTCCATTTGCGGATCGAAGGGATCGAACCAGTGGAAGCGTGAATGCCGGCCGAGTTCCAAATCCAACATGAGCGGGAACCCCAGATCGGGCGAGCCGTCGGACCATCCCCCCAAAGTATTGAATCCCCAATCTCTAAGCTGCCTTGAGATATGTTCGCGCCATTGCCCGATGGAAGTGTAGAAATTCGACCAGCAGTACGCTTGCCCGCACCTGCTCTTTTCACACTCCTTGCCGGGCGCAACGATATTGACCCCCTTTGAATAGAAAGGTTTGCCATCCGGATCGATCAGCCATTGGACACCGTCGATATCAGCCGTGCTCCATTTTTTGCCCTCGAAGTCCCATTTTGCTGAGAGGTGGGCCGGGGGGATTNNATTAGAACCAGCAGCACAATTATATGTCGAATCATGGACGCAAAATAAACCTCTTAAAGATTAACAACCAATGATCGGTTTCCCGGAGGGATACGGCATATCCCAAATTTGGCGGCCTCGGCGGATGCATGAGCGCCGGCCGGTATTCGATGATTTTATTGATCGTCCTCAGCCTTCTGGGCAGATTCATCGGCCTCAGCGAGGTGCTTGTAATAGGCGGCGTACTCCAGGGGGACTGTAATCACCTGCGTTAAATCAAGGCTTCCGTACAGCTCGGAAGGCAGCAGATAGTTTCGAAAAAACCATTGCAGCATCTGGAGCTGACTCGCATGCGAAATTAAAGCTCGCCGCTTGCCTTCAACCTCCTCCGGGCTAAGAGGCAATGTCATATACTTCGTAGCGGCCAGAGTTTCCCACGAAACCTTGCCGCGTCCGCCAATCCCTGTGACTGAAATCCGCTTGGACCAGTCACTGTCGACTGGGTAACCAGGGTAATGAACCACATAGGTCAGCACTCTGGCCGGAACGGTACCTTCATCGGAGTAAATGGTTCGCAGCGCGTCCAGGACGAAGACCCCGGCCGCTGCATGGTCCGGATGCCAGTCGCGCGGATCTGGAAGCACGACCCAGTCGGGCGAAAATTCCTTGATCACACGCTCGATCTCATCCTTTAGACTCACGCCCGAGTACTTCACCCATCGGTTCATACCTTTTCTGTGAGGCCGGTCGAACAGGGTGTGAGGAGATATAAACGGTTTGAGGTTAGACCAGTAAGATTCCCACAACCCCTCTATGCCGTCATCGGGGAAACCCAGAAAAATGGCGTCCTCAGGCTGGAAACCGAGTTCGCATAAAGCGTGGACCGCTTCTTCCTGCCTTTTTTTCCCGTATTCGATGAAGTCTTTGCCGGAAATGCGAGCATTCTTCACCCTGAGGCGAATGGCGTAAGTGTAGCCGTCCCCGTTTGTTACAAAGACTACCTTGACTTTACCCTCATTTTCGAGCACTCGTTGAATCAGTCCCGAAGCCGCGATCGATTCATCGTCCGGATGGGGCGAGAAAACCATAACCCGGACTCCGGGAGGGACTGAAAGTTGGCCATGAGGTATATAAGAGAAAGGATCAAATTTGGAGAAAGCCCCCGGGACCCTATGTTGTTTCTGTTCAATCAGGTCCTTGATCGAGTTTTCAGCCACCGGAGAAAGAACCGACATATTCTGCAAGTACTGCTCGACGGTCATTTGCTCCGCTGCGCACATAACCGTCCCGCAGAANNACGGCATATAATAATGCGCTCGTACGCTTCATAAAAACACCTCTGGCTGGACCGCGCCGCTGCGAACGGCCGCCGGGGCGCACAGAAAGCGGCTTCGGAAGGGATGGACCGGCCACTTTGGCGTCACTTACGATCTTAATTATTTGATTTTTTCCAATGCCTTATAATTAATAACAAAAATGAAATCACATATCCATGGCGAAAACAGTACCTTCAAAAGCCGGTCCCTGCACTGAGATTGTCTATTCAATTGCCCTTCCGTGCTCGTCCAGGCCGAATTGAGACTGGTAAAGCGCGGCGAAAGGGCCTTGCGCCCTGATGAGACCGTTGAAAGGACCCTCCTCGATAATCTCGCCTTTGCCAAGCACGATGATCCGGTCAGCCTTGCGGACTGTCGATAGCCTGTGGGCAATGATGAAGGTTGTGCGGGCCGAGGTCAGTTGTTCCAATCCCTCCATGATAAGAAATTCCGTCTCGGCGTCAACCGAAGAAGTCGGCTCATCGAGAATCAGAATCGGCGAGTTTCGCAAAATAGCTCGAGCAATCGTTATGCGTTGCCGCTCTCCCTCTGAAAGTGTTGCGCCCTGCTCGCCCACTATGGTTTCATATTTATCCGGAAGCCTCTCTATCGATTCGTGTATCCGGGCAAGTTTGGCGGCGGAGATCACCTCTTCAAGCCTGGCTTCGGGCCTGCCGTAAGCTATGTTGTCCAGCACCGAAACCGGAAAGACCAGGGGAGGCTGAAGCACCATGGAAACCTGGCGCCGAAGCGACTTCAACTGGTAGTCGCGCAGGTCGATACCGTCAAGCAGGACCCTACCTGAGCGAGGATCGTAGAACCGTGGAATCAGGCTCACCAGTGTCGATTTTCCGACCCCAGTCGGACCCACAAAGGCGATCTTCTCCCCCGGCTTGACTCTCAGATTGATATTTTTCAGCACCGGCTGCTCGGATGCGTAATGGAAGGAGACGTTTTCCAAGACCACTTCTCCCTTGGTTCCCGATTTTGGAAACGCCCGGGTCCCGTCCTTGAGGTCTTTTTCGACTTCGAGTATCTCGAAAACACGCTCCACACCGACTTTGGCGCCCTGAATCAACCCCCAGGTCTGACAGATTGTGTTCATCGGACCATATAGTGAGGCCAGATAGGCAGTGAAGATTATTATCTCCCCCACGGTTATCTGCCCGCTCATGACATGTCTGGCGCCCACAAAGACGACGAGCGCTGTCCCTACGGCCATCACCACATTGACAATGCCCGAATAAAATGTCTGAAGAGTGTATAGCTTCAGGCTTGCTCCGAGGCTCTGGTTGCTCGCGCTCATAAACTTGCGGTGCTCTTCCTCTTCCTTGGTAAAAGCCTGGATGATCCGTATTGCCGACATGGCCCGCTGCACAACCGAATAGACCTCGCTTTCCTGCTGGCGTGCAAACATGGCGGCAGTTGTTATCCTGCGGCTCATCAGGGTGATGGATACCAACAGTACAGGGCAAACCGCCAGTGCAAGAACCGTAAGCTGCCAGTCGATCTTCATCATCACGAAGAACATACCGGCCAGCAGGACCAGGGAGCTGACAATCGGGAAGACCCCGTTCATTGTGAGGCTCTGGATGGCATATGTGTCTGCGGTAACCCGGTACAGGAGATCTCCCACTTTGCGGCGGTTGTGGAAGGCAAGCGAAAGCCGCTGAAGGTGGGCATAGAGGTCCCCGCGCATGTCATTTACCATCTTCTGGCCTATCTTGATGGTTGTGTAGTTGTTCAACAGAGTGATGCCGCCCAGAACTATATAGATGATAACCAGGCCGATCACCGCCAAAATCAGAAGACTTGCGGGGCTAAAGACGTTTTGCAATCCCCACGGAGCGGGTTTACCGCTCAGGACGCTGTCAATTATAACCTTTAGCGGCCAGGGCTTGAGCAGTTCGCAGCCACTTATGATAAAAACCTGAGCTAGCGCAATCAGAAACGGAAACTTATAAGGCAATAAATACTTCAGAGTTTTTTTGAACATGGGAAAAACTTCTCCCTGGCGAAACTTCGTGAGTCCATTAAAAGATTTGAGCCCGTAAACAAAACAACCCGGCGCCGACCTGTTGATTTCAACGGGTATTTAATCCGGCTTTTATAAAAGGGAAAGCAAAAACTCTCATCCGTGCCTCTATCTGCCCGATATTGACACTAATGCTCATTGGAGATAGAGTTTTTTTGACCCTTATCGGAGATTGGGAAAATGCTGACTCAAAAAGCTGACGCCGTTGAACTCGTTGAACTGCACCTCACCGCCGAGATCTACAACCGTGTCCACAAACTCATGGAAGCCGATCTGCCGCCTGATATAAGGAACAACTATTTCGACTCGCGCATTGAAGCCGTGCGCAGGCCCATTTTGGTGAGCAGAGAGGATGCCGAAAAGATATGCGGCGCAGATAATGTTAAACCGATATTAGCTGATCTGCCTTTCGTGGAAATCGACGGAGCCGGCCGCCTGATTCGGCTGGCCGAGTTCGATGCCGCCGCAGCCTGGTTCGCCTCTCAGGACGTCTCCGAAGCGATACTCGAAAACCCCGTGCTTGCCCATTACTACCAGAAATTCGACCCCGATGTGAGTTACCCGCAAGCAAGGGTGGTCAATCAGTCAATTCTGGCCCGCGCCGGCAAGCTGCATGCCAGAGTGGAGAAGCTCTACGGGGAGGAATCCGAAGAATTACTAAAGCTGGTGACCATAAAGCTTCCTGACACTTTTGAAGGCGGTCGACGATATCAGCCTTGTTGAGGACGGCGTACTGCTGATCGCTGCGACCAACTATCCGCAACTCCTCGATCATGCCGCCTGGAGACGATTTGACAATGTGATGAACTTTGTCGTCCCGGACGAAGAGATGAGACGCAGGATTTTCGAAAAGATCCTGGAAAAGGTCGACGCCACGATCAACCTCGCCGAGCTTGCAAGACTCACCGACCGATATACCGGCTCAGACCTTCGCATTGTTGTCCGCGAGGCCGTCTTGAGCGCTCTTCTTCAGGACAGAAAAAAAATTACGCAGGCGGACCTCATCCTGGCTATCGAACAATTCCGGCGAAGAAACTCCGACTACCGCCAGGGTGCAGGGGCTGATCAAAATTACGCAGGCGGACCTCATCCTGGCTATCGAACAATTCCGGCGAAGAAACTCAGACTACCGCCAGGGTGCAGGGGCTGATTCTTTCAAGTCGAATCCGACAATATGTGATCGCCAATAATTGTTATCGGAGCTGATATATGTTGATGATAGATATGATAGTACATCCAATTGCCGTCTGTTCTCTACCATTTTGGTATAGTTCGACATGACCGAAGAAATACAATATTCTGCATTTGTAATAAGCGACGCACATGCCTCAATAGGCAAGACACACTATCCAGCACAGATTAATGCATAACAAAATTATTGCATTCCACACTGACATAATTTAAAAGGTTTAACATGCGTGGCACAGGTTTGTCGGAATTATAATGTATTGTCTTTCGTTGATGGCCTGCAGGAGGAGCTAATGAGTCAAGGAAAAGGTCTGTTGGAGCGATTAGAGCGGAAGGGGATTTCGCGAAGAGATTTCATGAAGTACTGCACCACCCTTACCGCAACTATGGGACTGTCCTCAGCTTACGTATCAAAAGTAGCCGCTGCATTGGCGAGCGCTCCGCGCCCGCCCGTTATCTGGATGGCACTGGCCGAATGCACCGGTTGCGCTGAAAGCACTCTGCGAACCATGTATCCATGGATCGACGAGTTAGTGCTCGACATTATCTCGCTCGACTATCATGAAACGATTATGGCCCCTTCGGGAGAGGCGGCGGAAAAATCGTTGCATGACTCGGTTGCCAAAAATGCCGGGAAATTCATCCTGGTCGTGGACGGTGCGGTTCCGACCGGCGATAACGGCAATTTCGGAACCATGTCCGGCAAAACTATGCTGGAGACAATAAAGGAGATCGCACCCAAAGCGATGGCTACCATCTGTATAGGCACATGCGCATCGTTCGGCGGGCTTCCCGCAGCCGCTCCCAACCCAACGGAAGCCAAAAGCGTGGGCGAAGTTACCGGGCTCAAGACCGTTAACATCCCCGGTTGTCCGCCAAACCCGATAAACTTTGTGGGAACGGTGGTAAATTTTCTGCTGTTTGGCAAGCTGCCCTCGCTCGACGACAAGGGACGGCCACTTTTTGCTTACGGACAGCTCGTTCATGACCAGTGTCCGAGACGGGCTCATTTCGATTCAGGCGAATTCGTGACCAACTTCAACTCGGAGGAAGCCAGAAAAGGTTTTTGCCTCTACCAGATGGGGTGCAAAGGCCCCGAAACCTACAACAACTGCCCCATAGTCAAGTTTAACGATGGGACGAGCTGGCCCGTTCAAGCGGGACATCCCTGCATCGGCTGCAGCGAACCCAATTTCTGGGACAAATTCACTCCCTTCTTTAAATCGGCCTGATAGATCGGGACATTTTGGCGGCAAGAAAACAACGATTCGCTTCTTAAATAAGGAGAAACGATTATGGCAAGAGTGGTAATAGACCCGATCACCAGGATTGAGGGTCACCTCAAAATAGAAGTGGAAGTGCAAAATGGGAAGGTGACAAACGCATGGAGCAGTTCGACCCTTTTCCGAGGAATCGAGATAATGCTCCAGGGCAGGGACCCCAGGGACGCATATCTTTTTACGCAGCGCGCCTGCGGCGTTTGCACCTATGTTCACGGCCTGGCCTCTATCCGTGCGGTGGATGACGCTCTTGGGGCAAAAGTACCCGATAACGGGCGGTTGATCCGCACCCTGCTCCACGGCGCCCAGTACTTGCACGACCATATGGTACATTTCTATCACCTGCATGCGCTAGACTGGGTGGACATTGTGAGCGCCCTGAAAGCCGACCCGAAGAAGACCGCTGACCTTGTGGCAAAGGTTTCCCCTAACAGCCCCGGCAGCGGGGTAAACGATTTCAAGGCCGTGCAGGACCGTGTCAAGAAGCTTGTCGAAAGCGGTCAACTCGGGCCTTTCGCCAACGGCTACTGGGGCCACCCGGCATACAAGCTGCCGCCCGAAGCCAACCTGATGGCGGTTGCTCACTATCTGGCGGCTTTGCGTCAACAAGCCCGCACCGCCAGGCTGATGGCCATATTCGGAGGCAAGAACCCGCATGTCCAAAGCATGACAGTGGGCGGCGTAACTTGCGCTACCGACCTTACCCCTGACAGAATCGCCGAGTTCAAGTACCTGTGGAAGGAAACAATGGATTTCGTTAACCATGTCTATATCCCGGACGTCCTTGCGGTTGCCTCCTTCTACAAGGATTGGGGCAAGATCGGCGGCACAAAGAACTTTCTGTCCTACGGCGATTTCCCAATGGGACCCAAGGAACCCGACAGC
>OMSV01000212.1:0-5068 GCA_900290385.1 Syntrophobacter sp. SbD2
CCGGGGCATCCGTTTTGGGCTCCATCTTGAGAGCGTTTTCAATGCAGGAGGATGAACAAGCCCCGCAGCCGGTGCAGGCTTCAGCCGAAACCCGTGGGCGCAACGCTCCGATGATGCCGATATCGACGATTTGAGGACGCGAACATGCATTCGGACAGTCGGAAACGCAGATGCGGAATTCGTGGTGAATCTTCAAAGGGCCGCCCACCCTCTCTTTGAGAAAACCCGCGACATTTCGGCTCAAAAGCATCTTTTCGAGTTCAGCGATCAATGCCTCGCTTTCAATCGCGCAGTTTTTACAGCCGTCTGCGCCAAAGCATGTCTCTACTTGGAACCCTTTGGACTCAACGGCTTTTCCGGAAAGAAATTTCCGCCGGCAATCCTGGACATGCTTCAGCAACACCCGATTCGAATCCTGCTCAGAAGCTTCTTTTTCGACCTCCCGCCGCACCTTTCCGCGAACAAAGAAAGGGACCCTTCGTGCTGCCTGTTCTGCCTCTTCGGTCCAGATCATACGGTTATCCCCGATTTTAACGAGAAGAAGTTCTGCTGCGCGAATTTCCAAGCTCTGAAAATAAATTCAGCCAAATTGTACATATATATCCCATTTGATGCTTGTTTTTAATTTGCATATTGACTTAGGGCAATGCTGCCCCAAGAATATAACTTTCTGATCCAAGCCGCTCCAGTTAATCCTTCAATGGATTTATCCGCCAGGAGGTCTGCAAATGAAAAAAGCGATCAGGGAACTCGCCGCCTCAATAAACAGGACAGACCCTAATGCCGCTTTTTCTTTCGAACTATGGGATGGAGAAGTCATACAATACGGCGGCAAGCCGAAAACGACTATGCTAATCAAGTCTGCAAAAGTTTTAGGGCAGATGTTCAGCAAGGGGTTTCTCGGGTTTGGGGAAGCATACGTCGATGGCGACCTGGAGGTAGAGGGCGATCTCCAGGAACTGCTGCGGCTTGGCCTCATAGTGCAATTCGACGAACAAGCCTTCTCACTGTGGCAAAAGATGCGGTTTTTTGCTTTTTACCTGAAGAAAGTGGATACGGTTGGAAGGGCGCGTGGCAATATAGCATATCACTATGATCTCACCCCGGAATTTTACTCTTTTTTCCTGGACGAGAGCCTCGCATATTCCTGCGCCTATTTCAAAAATGAGGATGATTCACTCGATGAGGCACAACGTAACAAGTACGATCATATCGCCCGAAAACTCATGCTAAGTCCGGCAGATACGCTGGTTGACATCGGATGCGGTTGGTGCGGGATGCTCCTGCGTAGTGCGAGCAAATACGGCATAAGGGGAGTCGGGGTTACGCTTTCAAGCAACCAGAGCCGATATGGCTCTAAGAGGATAGAAGAGCTGGGGCTCGGTGAGCAGATCGAGGTAAGGTTGGAGGATTACCGGGAGCTTACCGGTAAATTCGACAAGTTCGTGTCCATAGGAATGTTCGAGCACGTTGGGAAAAGATTCATTCCTGTCTATATGAGAAAGGTTGCCGGACTTCTGAAACACGGCGGGGTCGGCCTGCTGCATACGATCGCAAAAGAAGTCGATTCAGCCACTGACGCGTGGACGCAGCGCTATATATTTCCAGGCGGCTATCTCCCGAGTCTGTCGGAAACAATCCGCGAGATGGGCCGGGCCGGCCTGAGCGTTCTGGAGGTCGAGGGGCTGCGGCTGCATTACGCCAGGACTCTGGACTTCTGGATAGCCAATTTCGAAAGGAACATCGGTAAGATACGTGAGATGTTCAACGAGAGGTTCGTACGGATGTGGTGGCTATATCTCAACGCTTCAGCAGCGGGATTCAAATACAACGGCACGCGGCTGTACCAGATACTTTTTTCAAATGGTCTGAATAACAGCCTGCCGATGGTTCGGGATTACATGTACCGTTCGGATTGAGAATCATTGATCAGGTCTGCAAAGCCTTTCGTATCGTTTTGGGAAAAGGCTTTCTCAACACGCCTACTTCTGTGATTATTGCGGAAATATACTTGTTCGGTGTGACATCGAATGCAGGGTTGAGAGCGCCGACGCCCTCAGGGGCTATGCGTTTTCCGAGGAAGTGAGTGACTTCCCTGGGGTTCCTGTGCTCAATGGGGATTCCGCTTCCGTCAGGCAGCCCCGGATCTATGGTCGAACGGGGCGCGGCGACATAGAAGGGGACATCGTGGGTCCTGGCAAGCACCGCGACCATGTAGGTGCCGATTTTGTTTGCAGTATCGCCGTTGGCGGCGATCCTGTCCGCGCCCACCACTGCAAGATCGATCCTGCCCTGGCTCATCAAGCTTCCGACAGCATTGTCAGTAATTAGAGTAACGGGGATACCCGCCCGTTTGAGTTCGAACGCGGTGAGCCTGGCGCCCTGGAGGAACGGCCTGGTTTCGCATGAAAGTACGCTGATCGTGGGGTCGATCTCGAAAGCCGCCCGGATTACCCCCACGGCAGTTCCGTAATCTGCGGTCGCAAGGGCGCCGGCATTGCAATAAGTGAGAATTCTCGCCCCCTTGGGCACAACTTCGCGTCCCCACCTTCCGATTTGCCGGTTTGAGACAACATCCTCGGTCAGAATGGCGTTGGCCTCTTGCAAAATGAGTCTCTGAAGTTCGACAATGGCCGCTTTGGGGTTTTCCACCACAACCGAGTACAATCTCTTGACCGCCCAGCCCAGGTTTGCCCCCGTCGGGCGCGCTTCGCTCACTTTATGGCACATCCTGGAGAATTTACGCCTGAATTCTTTTGGATCGCCGGTCTGGATAGACTTGGCCCCAAGGGCCAGGGCAAGGGCTCCGGCAACTCCCACAGCGGGAGCTCCCCGAATGGCCATTGTCTTTATCGCGCTTATCACCTGTTCCGGGGTGGTGCAGCGCAGGAACTTTTCCTGGTGGGGCAATATCCTCTGATCGAGTATCGCCACGGCGTCACGATCCCAGTTGATTGGCGGTAGCCATTGCTCGGGCATTAAAGTCTCCTGAAGAATTTTTCTCTTATACTTTAGCTCAGGAGTTTTTTCCTGAGAATTTCATTGGCGAGCTGCGGATTTGCCTTTCCTTTTGTCTTCCTCATGACCTGACCGACGAAGAAGCCGAAGAGTTTGTCCTTCCCAGCACGAAACTGCTCGACTTCTTTCGGGTTTTCCGAGAGCACCTGATCGATTGCGGACTCGATTTCCGACTCATCGCTTACCTGCGCCAGCCCTTTTTCATCCACGATATACCGGGCGGACTTGCCGCTTGCGTACATCTGCTCGAAGACTGCCTTGGCTATTTTGCCGCTGAGCACCCCGGAATCGAGCAGGTCCAAAAGCTCTGCGAGGTTCTCCGGAGATACCGGGCAGTCTTCGATTTCCCGATTATCGCGGTGAAGTTCGCGCAAAAGCTCGGACATTATCCAGTTGCTAAGCGCCTTGGGGCGCGCAAATTTTTTGAGCGCCGCTTCAAAGTAGTTTGCAAGGAATTTCGATGATGTGAGCACCTTCGCGTCATAGGGCGGAAGCGCATACTCATTGATGAATCGATCGCGCTTCGCCTCGGGGAGTTCGGGCAGGCTGTCGCGAACCTCTTGGACCCAAGCCTCGCTCACCACCACCGGAACCAGGTCGGGGTCCGGAAAATAGCGATAGTCATGGGCCTCTTCCTTGCCGCGCATACTCATGGTCACATTGTGCCCGGCATCCCAGAGCCTGGTTTCCTGAACGAGCGGTTGCCCGCGATCGATCATGACTTTCTGTCTTCGGATCTCGAATTCCAGGGCTTTTTGCACGTTTTTAAACGAGTTCATGTTCTTGAGTTCGACCTTGGTCCCAAGACCGGTCGTTCCGGCGGGCCTAAGAGAGATATTTGCGTCGCACCTCATGCTGGCTTCTTCCATGTTGCCGTCGCAGATCTCGAGATAGCGCAAAATCTCGCGAAGGGTCTTGAGGTAGGACGACGCTTCTTCAGGGGTAGCTATGTCCGGTTCACTCACGATCTCGATAAGGGGGACGCCCGTTCTGTTTAAATCCACATAGCTTAGCAGGTGGTATTCGTCATGAGTGAGCTTGCCGGCGTCTTCTTCCATGTGAATCCGGTGTATCCTGATCCGCCTTGGACCTCGGGAACTCTCGATTTCCACCCAGCCATGGCGGGCAAGGGGAAGCTCGTACTGTGAAATCTGGTACCCTTTGGGAAGATCCGGATAGAAGTAGTTTTTCCGGGCAAACTGGGCGAGCGGAGCAATTGAGCAGTGAGTGGCTAACGCCATTCTGACCGTGTATTCAACGACTTGGCGGTTGAGTACGGGGAGCGACCCCGGCATCCCAAGGCACACCGGGCAGGTGTGTGTGTTGGGACTGCCGCCGAATTTTGTTGAACACCCGCAGAAAATCTTGCTCGCGGTCTGGAGCTGAGCGTGAATTTCGAGTCCTATTACCGGTTCGTATTCCATCTGCGGCCGGTTTCCTTTCAAATAATTAAAAAAAAGGGTATTCTTTTTTTAGATAGCGGCAAATATTCTGACTTAAGGTTCAGTTTATCACATTGAACATCGCTATTTCCATCGTTGTTAGCACAGTTTTAAACTCTGCGCACACACGTTTGATTTGCCGAAAAGCAGGGCAGGGGAGAAGGGTTTGTGAAAACCCAGCCAAGTTTGCGTGTGGGGGCCTGTGGGCGCAATTGAGCCAGCGGCGTGAGGAGTTCATCCAAACCGTTATATGCCGGGCCGAATCTTTTTTGCAAGCAACGATCCAGGCACAAGAGCGATAAACAAATGTTTGACATTGTGAGAACTTTCATTTAGTAATAGACCGTTCCTCAGCAGAGGTTAGACTAGGGCTCTCGTTGGTGAGACGCGGTCTGCACATCATGAAGTTGTTCCTGTACAGCGAGGAGAAAAATGAAAATTCATGAGTATCAAGCCAAAGAACTGTTTCAAAAGTTTGGAGTCCCTATCCCCCGGGGGAAAGCGGCCTTCAGCGTTGAGGAAGCCGAGCGGATTGGGGCGGAACTGGGGAGTTTCCCTGTTGTGGTAAAAGCCCAAATCCACGCCGGCGGGCGCGGCAAAGGCGGGGG
>OMSV01000212.1:5078-8946 GCA_900290385.1 Syntrophobacter sp. SbD2
GCCCAAATCCACGCCGGCGGGCGCGGCAAAGGCGGGGGTGTTAAGCTCGCCAAAAACGCGGCTGAAGTTAAGCAACTCGCATCCAGTATTCTTGGGATGACCCTTGTAACCCACCAGACGGGTCCTGAGGGTAAGGTGGTAAAGAAGCTCCTTGTCGAAGAAGGTCTTCCAATTGAAAAAGAACTCTACCTCAGCGTGCTCCCGGACAGAGGGACCGCGAAGATCGTCTTCATGGCCAGCGAGGCAGGCGGCATGGACATTGAGGAAGTAGCCTCCAAGACTCCAGAGAAGATTATCAAGGTCTATATAGACCCGCTCCTTGGCATGAAGGGATATCATGCTAACGAACTGGCTTTCGGGTTGAACCTGACCGGGGACCTGGTAAAGCAGTTTAACGCCATGGTCTCCAAGCTCTACAAGCTGTGCGTGGACTACGACTGTTCACTGGTTGAGATCAATCCCCTGATCCTGACCAAAGACGGCAGGGTTATAGCTCTGGACGGCAAGATCAATTTTGACGACAACGCCTTATATAGGCATAAGGACATTGTGGAATACCGGGACCTGGACGAAGAAGACCCCTCCGAGGTTGAAGCCTCCAAGTACGATCTTAATTACATCAAGATGCCGGGGGGCAATATCGGCAACATGGTAAACGGCGCAGGCCTGGCCATGGCCACGATGGACCTCATTCAGCAGGCGGGGGCGGCGCCGGCCAACTTCCTCGATGTGGGCGGCGGTGCGAGCGCCGAGCAGGTGGAAAACGGGTTTCGGATCATTCTGGCGGACCCTACGGTCAAAGGCGTGCTCATAAATATTTTCGGCGGCATCCTGCGTTGCGACAGGTTGGCGAACGGTGTTGTCGAAGCGGCAAAGAAAGTGGGAATTAAAGTCCCGGTCGTCATTCGGATGGAAGGGACAAATGTTGACGAGGGCCGGAGAATCCTGAATGAATCCGGGCTCAATCTAATAACGGCAAAAGACGTTTCAGACGCCGCCCAAAAAATTGCAGCGATTGCGAAGGGATAGGAGGATATCATGAGCATTTGGGTGGATCGGAATACAAGGCTTCTGGTTCAGGGTATTACCGGGCGCGAAGGCCAGTTCCATACGCTTAATTGCAAGAATTACGGAACCAACGTGGTCGCCGGGGTAACCCCTGGCAAAGGCGGCCAGAGCGTTGAAGGCATCCCCGTTTACAATACGGTGGCAAAAGCCGTGAAAGAAACGGGCGCCAACGCCGCGATGGTTTTTGTGCCGCCGGCTTTTTGCGCTGACGCCATAATGGAATCGATCGACGCGGGCTTGCCGCTGTTGGTGGCGATCACCGAAGGCATCCCGGTCATGGATATGCTCAAAGTCAAGAACTACCTGAAGACGAGCAACAGCCGGCTGATCGGCCCCAACTGCCCGGGCATAATTACTCCGGGCCAGTGCAAAATCGGCATTCAACCGGGCCACATCCACTCGGTCGGCAACGTTGGGATCGTATCACGCTCGGGGACCCTCACCTATGAAGCGGTACACCAGATTCAACAATTTGGAATGGGCCAGAGCACCGTAATAGGCATTGGCGGAGACCCTGTAAACGGCACCAATTTCATCGACTGTCTTTCTGCCTTCCAGTCTGACCCGGAAACCCGCGCCATCATAATGGTGGGTGAGATCGGGGGATCGGCCGAGGAAGAGGCCGCTGACTTCATAAGGCAAAACGTGACCAAGCCGGTAATCGGCTTCATCGCAGGGCTGACAGCCCCTCCGGGGCGGCGTATGGGCCATGCAGGCGCAATCATCAGCGGATCGAGCGGGACGGCGCAGGGCAAGATCAAGGCCATGCGCGAAGCCGGAATAACAGTGGTAGAAAATCTGGGAGAAATGGGTGCGATCGCTAAAGATGCTTTTGCCGAGGTTCTTTCCAGTGTGAAGAAGAGATGAACAAAAGGCTGCGATTATAAGCGGCCTTCAACAATTAGTGCGATAGCCTCACGGGGAAGCGGACAGTTCCGCTTCCCCGGTTTCATTTTCGAGCTCAAAGGGCATATTCAGTCTATACGACTCCCCCCTTTTTGAGGGTCTCTTCTATCTGGTCAAGATGCAACTTACGATGTATGGATCGGTAGAGCCGAAACTCATCTCCCATGCTTTCAATTTCGGAAATGAGGTCGGGGGAACATTTTGCAAGTTCGTTGTCTATTGCTTCAGCAGCCGAAACGGCCAAGTTTGCGGCAACCCTCGGGTTCAATGCGAGCCATGTGGGCTGCAGCGAATCGTTGGTGGCATCGACATCGATCGGTGATGGCTCGACGCCGGTCAATTTCCATTTACGCATCAGAACGAGTGACCTTTGGTCCCAAAAGGCGAGATGAGCCAGGGCAACTGAAACGGTCCAATCATTGCCCAAAGGGTGATTTAGCTCATTGTCGGACAAGCGTTCGACAAGAGAATGCAGTCTTTCAAGCTCTCGAGCGTTCTCAGCGACAAAGGGTTTATCCATGGAAGCTCCTCCGGTTCATTGGCCGTTTTTGCATTTCATTACCAGGAACGGCGCACTCTGACCCCATTTTCTGATAGAAAACCCTTTATCTGTTCAATGGTATAGGTCCCGTAGT
The DNA here is from genome assembly GCA_900290385.1 of Syntrophobacter sp. SbD2. The sequence goes on from OMSV01000212.1 coordinate 7,688, forward strand.
GAACCATCGAGGCGATCAGCGCCGCGTCGGCGCAGCCCTGATTGAGCACGTCCAGCAGGTGGCGAGGTTCTCCGGCGCCCCCGGATGCGATCACGGGAATGCGAACATTGGTGGAAATCAGCCTGGTCAGTTCGAGTTCATATCCGGTCTGAGTGCCGTCCGCGTCTATCGAGTTCAGGCAAATCTCGCCTGCGCCTAGTCTTTCAGCCTCCCTGGCCCACCACAGCGCATCGATTCCCATGGAGGTGCGGCCGCCGTTTATGACGATTTCGTAACCAGAGGGAGTCTGCTCTGAGATCCCGACCCTCTTTACGTCCATTCCCAGAACAATACACTGATTGCCGAAGGCTTGCGCCCCCTGCCGGATGATGTCCGGATCGAGCACAGCGGCGGAGTTTACGCTGACTTTTTCTGCCCCGGCAAGCAATACGGCGCGCATGTCCTCGAGAGTGCGAATCCCGCCACCTACCGAAAACGGGATAAAAATGGTCTCCGCCACCCGCCGTACTACATCGAGCATAATAGGGCGGCGTTCGCTCGATGCAGTGATGTCATAGAACACTATCTCATCGGCGCCCTGTTCGTAATAGTAACGGCCCATCTGCACCGGGTCGCCTATATCGATATTGTCCCTGAATTTGATCCCCTTGGTGGTCCTGCCGTCCCGAACGTCGAGGCAAGGTATAATGCGTTTGCTGAGCATGGAAGCCCCCGTCTTATGAAACGCCGTCCCAGCGGCAGAAATTGTCAAGGAGCCGCAACCCGGGCTTGCCGCTTTTTTCGGGATGGAACTGAACGGCGACAAGATTTCGCAAAGCCACGGCAGATGTGAAAGTTATCCCATATTCGGTCATCCCGGCAGATAGGTCCTCGTTGGCAGGTTGTGGATAGTAGCTGTGAACGAAATAAAACTCGCTTCCTGCAGAAATATCGTGAAAAACGGGGTGATTTTTAACAAATCTAACTGAATTCCAACCCATGTGCGGAATCTTAAGAAAATCACCTGTTTCGGACGATATATTGTCGGGGAACCTTCTCACTTCACCCGGAAGAATTCCAAGGCAGGTGGTTTGGTTCTCCTGGCTGATATCAAAAAGTACCTGGAGACCAACGCAAATGCCCAGGATGGGAACGCCAGCGCCGAAGAGTTCCCGAAGCAGCTTATCAAGCCCAAGCTCCTTCAAGCTTTCCATGGATTTCCCGGCGGCCCCGACTCCAGGGAAGACCACCTTATCCGCCTTACGGATTTCATCATGGGA
>OMSV01000211.1 GCA_900290385.1 Syntrophobacter sp. SbD2
TTGACTATTTTGAATTGATAACTATTTTCCCAAGTATCGGTTACCCCGATATTTCGCAGTTTCGCCCGCCCGGTTCGTGTCCATCCGGAGACACGGGATGAGTTCCTTCACAGGTAAATTGCGGGATCGGAAAAAGATGGACATGCCCCTGGTATTTTTAAACCTTTTCAGAAGGAGATCGGCATGACTCGCTCCAAATTCACATTATGGCTTCTGGCGAGCCTTATCTTGGTGTTTACAGCATCTTTCGCCGGAGCTGACAACGTCACCGTTATGAACAAAGATCAACTGAAAGCAGAACTCACAAACGCGGATGTAATCATAGTTGACGTGCGCTCACCGCATGACTGGGATTCCTCCCTGTCAAAAATACAGGGCGCGAGGCGGGAGTCGCCTGCCCAAGCCGAGAAATCGATGGCCCAATACCCGAAGGACAAGACGATCGTTTTCTACTGCGCCTGACCCCACGAGGCTACCAGCGCCCGTGTGGCGCAACAATTCGCAAGCGCAGGTTTCAAGAAACTTGCAGTACTCAAAGGCGGATGGAACGAATGGTATGACGCCAAGTACCCGATAGAGAAAANNACCGACCCTGGCCCTCGTCAGGCTACAGAAACCTTCAAGGTCGGGCCCGAAATCGATCCCTATTTCGGCCACGGAAACGGCATCCCTGTAAGGAAGAGGAATGCGGACTGCATCCTTTGCCGTAGTGATAATCACCCCGGCGCCATGTTCGGAAGCGGCGTGAAAGATCCTCGAAAAATCACCGGCCGTGTATCTGTGATGGTCCGGAAAGCCAAATGAAACAGAAATCCTTATCCCGGCCTGTCGAAGGTGGCTAAAAAAACCCTCGGGCCCGGCAATTCCTGCGAAAACAACAGCCGTGCGATCCCAAAGCTCTTTTGGATCAAAGACCCCTTCGCCTTTTCTCAGGCTGATTCCTCTTACCTTGTGCCGGCAGGTAAAAACCGGTATGCCGGGAAAAAGGCGTCCGAGCTTATCTCTTAGCGGCGCCGCATCGGCGTCTCTGTCTACGTGGGTAATTACAAAGGCATCAGCCCTTTTAAGGTTCGAAGTGGGTTCCCGGAGCGGGCCGGCAGGCAGGACAAACCCGTTTCCGAAAGGGCTGCGGCAGTCGAGTAGAACGATATCCAGGTCACGGTCGAGCGCAAGGTGCTGAAAACCGTCATCGAGCACAAAGACGTCCACTGCGCTGCCGGCCAGGGCCGCCTTGCCCGAAGCCGCCCGGTCCTTCCCAACCCAGACGGGCGTCGCCGGCAGGTGCTCCGATATCATCACAGGTTCGTCGCCGAAAAGATCGGAAAGTTCTGCGGGGCTTCCGGAAAGGGGCACGCGTCCGGGGCTGTTCCCTCTTCTTCTTCCGTATCCCCTGGTCAAGACAACGGGATGAAGTCCCATTGTGAGCAGAAACTCGCACATCCAGATCGTCACCGGCGTCTTTCCGGTCCCTCCGGTGGAGAGATTTCCAATGCTGATAACGGGCGACGGCAGCTTGACCCGTTTTTTTCGGCGTCTTGCCTGATCTTTTTGCAGTGCTTTTTCATAGAGCCCGGAAGCAGCTCTAAGGAACGCCGGAGGGCCATCCGCAAACGCAGATCGAGTGTCGGCCTCCGGAACGTGAATACCTGCAGGGTACCATGCTCTGAGTATTCGCCGGTTTGCCGCTTCGTACAGATTTGCTTTGAAACCGCAAATAGTCTTCATCAATCCCGGATGGAAACACGTTATCACTTCACACCCTTAGCATGATTCTTCGCTGCTTTGCCGGCCATGGCCCTTATTTCGCCTGCCCGTTCCCTGATCTCGGTGAGGCAGCTCTGCATTTGGGCCCACCCGCGCCAGAAAGAATAATCCGGACTGGAGTGAAACGCCCCCTGGAATGTTCCAGTTCTGTATTCATGAAACATCGAGAAGAGCTTTTGCTCGATGACAGTCGGCGCGTTATGCATGGCGAGAAGGTCGGGAAACTCGTAAGAGTAGCTTTCCGGCTTTTTAAGCAACCCATCCTGATAAAGAGCGGCAACTGTGCGTATCCCTTCGGCCATCAATGCGTCCGACTCCCGGATCATCTGATCGCCTTTGTCCAGTTCGGCCCTTGCGAAATTAACCGAATGACATTCGTTGCAGATCTTAAGATCTTTTTCCCGTTCGGCCTGCCAATCCTCTTCCTTAAACCTCAGAAACTTATAGGTCTCAAAAACAGCCAGCCTGGGAGTCGGCTTTCCCGTAGTGTCAAAAACTCCAAGGGCCTGCAGGATAGCCCCTCGATCCTGTGCCCACCGGGCGTCCTTAGGATAGGGCAGGCGCAAAGCCAGATATCCCCAGGCCGTCATGTTAGCATGGTCTCCGTCCTGGAAATGACAGCTCTGACAGGTAGGGGCCGCTGAGTCTTCCGGGAGCATCCTGCTCTGTTTGAGCAAAAACCGCACCCCGTGCTTCGATGATGAGTACATCTCCCACTGAGGAGATTCCACTCCCGTATGGCAGGTCCTGCAAGCCTGCGGAGACTTGGCTTCATCGACCGAGAAAAGATGCCTCGTATGGCAGGCGTCGCACGAACTCGCCCCAAAGCCCGATCCTTTCTCCATCAAACCTTTTACCTCCCATTCGGTTTTAAGGCCAACCCTATGGCAGGCCCAGCAGCCCTTGAGCCCCTCCAACTGAACCGTTGGCTGCCAGTGATGGGTAGGCATGGCTTTCATTGCGCCCCAGGCAAGAGCGTGCTTTCCCTTGCCGAACTGCTCGGCCTGGACGGCATGACACTTTGCGCAGACCTCCGCGCCGGCGATCCCGGCGTTGGCTGCGTCATCCATGGAATTGTGCCNNGGCGCCGTGGCACTTGGAACAGCCAACATCATTGGCGCTGTGCTTGCTCAACTGCCAGTCCATCACAATGCCGGGAGTGATGCGGGTGTGGCATTCAGCGCATGAGTCATTTACCTGCACAGGCGGCTGAGCCGGCGCCTCGACTTGAGTGCTTTCCTTTACCTCCTGAGAGCATACCGTCCGCATACCAAAAAAAATTAGAACAATGATCGGGAACGAGAAAAGAAAAAACCGCCGCATTAACACCTCCACCTCACGGGCGTGTGGGCGGGCTTTGGAGTTCTCCCCGCACAAGCCCTATCCGCCCAACGGGAAAATTATCCGGTAGTCAATCCGGGTGGTCTATATCACTGTGTCGTTACCAGGACGCTTATATCACAAGAGCCACGGAAGTCGGAAGAAAGACTAAAAGCGATTCACCGCAGGGCATTCACCGCAGAGGCGCAGAGAGCGCAGAGAGCGCAGAGAAGAGAACCCTCGCATTCAGGAAAAACCGGAAGCAATCATAGGCCTGCCTTATAGATTTGTTTGTTCGTTCAATTACTCCCTCTCTGCGTCCTCTGCGCCTCTGCGGTGAAACTTTACTTTTTCCCTCTGCGGTGAAAGCATTACCTCGCGCACTATTCGTGCAATTCTGTGCACGGCATCGAATATGGCCGGCAGGGATATCGCAGGAGGGGCCGCCGTTTCGAAAAGCGCCGTCCGTGACTGGTTTGCCGTGATTTAGTTCCTTGATTATTCATTGTGTCCGCCGCAAGATCGGCTACAATGCCATCTTCCTGAGTTTTGAACGTGCTTAGCATTAGCGGAGCAACCGATGACAAAGGTCTTCATAGGCGGTTCACGGGGGGTTTCCCGGCTAAGTGAGCCTATCCGGATGCGATTGGATCGGATCATCGAAAAAGGTTTACCGGTCATTATAGGAGACGCAAACGGGGCCGATAAAGCCGTCCAGCAATACCTGAACAGCAAAAATTACCTTAACGTGGTAGTTTTTTGCTCCGGGCACGCCTGCCGGAACAATTTAGGCAGTTGGAAACAGCGAAAAGTATCATCGAGTGCGCGCAACAAGACTTTCGATTTTTACGCCGCGAAAGATCGCGCCATGGCCGATGAAGCCACGGTTGGCTTTATGGTGTGGAATGGAAAGAGCAAGGGAACGCTCCTCAATGTCTTAAGACTTCTGAAACGACAAAAAAAAGCTGTTTTGTACAACGTCACAGAAAAACGCTTCTACGAGCTTAAAGCACTCGCGCACTGGGAAGAATTTATCTCCCATTGCGACGGCGAGCTTCGCAATAAGGTTGAGCAACAGGCGGCAATCGAGGATCAGGAACGTGGCTCCCTGTCGCCGGAATCGTCCAAACCGCGCCGGGTTGCCCGACGTGTAAATGACGGGGTACTAAACATCCCTGCTTCCTAGTGTCCTGAGTCAGAGATCCACTACATAAGTTCCGAGTACTTAGGCCGTCATTCCGGCGAAGGCCGGAATCCAGTATTTTTAATAAAATTCAATCACTTCTGGACCTTGGCGAACCCTGCCCCGGAAGTTTCTAGTCCGGGGGCCGGGGTGACGTAGGCGTGGCTCAATTCACAGGCTTGAATTATGTTATGTACTTTAGACTCAGGACACTAGTAATACTAGGTTAAGTTTTTGGTTGACATTTCATTTTCATGAGTCCACAGTGGAACT
>OMSV01000210.1:0-14772 GCA_900290385.1 Syntrophobacter sp. SbD2
AACATTCGGCTCAGCAAGGTCAAGGAAACTCTCGACCGGCTCGCGCTCGAGTCGGATCGCGTCCTGTTCGAGACGGTGTCCATCACCGATTACGATAAGATTCCCGCTATTCTGGATGCATTTGCCGAAAGACTTGTCGAAATCGGCCCCAACCCGTACAAGGGATATTAATACCTGGAGGCTAAACGGATGAGCAACAAAGTCGATCCTAATTTGATCAGGGAACTGGGGGAATTCGGGCTTAAGGATGCGAGCAAGTGCTACAACTGCGGGACCTGCACCGCTATCTGCGACCTGGCGACCCCCGAGAACCCTTTCCCGAGGAAACTGGTAAGGTACATTCAACTGGGGCAAAAAGAAAAAATCCTGAGATCTCCGGAACCGTGGCTGTGCTATTACTGCGGTGACTGTTCTACCAGGTGCCCGCGAGGGGCCGATCCCGGCGAGACGATGATGGTCTTGCGCAGATATCTCACTTCGCTCTACGACTGGACCGGGTTTGCGCGCAAGTTCTACACTTCCGAGACATTCGAGATCATTGCAGTCGCAATAGTCGGCATTCTCGTAGGCCTTGGACTGCTTGTTTTCCACAGCGGCCCGATCAACTGGACGCACACGGACCTTAATTCCGTATGGCCGTCGGACGGAATCGAAAAGGCCGACCTGGTAATGGCCGCCATATTGTTGTTTTTCTTGCTCACCAATGTGTACCGCTGCATCAGGATCGTCATGGGGGATTATTTTACCAAGGTCCCCCTGGGGATGTATTTGAACGAACTGAAGCTCTTTTTGATCAACCTTTTCACTCAGAAAGACTTCGGCAAATGCAAAGACAGGCAGCAGTGGATCGTCCATCTTGCGATCATGACCGGATATTCCGCTATCTTCCTGATGGTGGTCGTTTTGGTAAACGGCCTGCCCCTCGGGATCGATTGGCTGAAATTTCAGCGCGGCTACGCTTCGCTGGGCGGAAAGATCGAGTACTCGATCTTCCACCCTATCCGGCTGATCGGCTACTATGCCACGTTCGCAATCATGTACGGCACCACATACGCGCTGATCGGGCGTCTCAAGAAGAGCAAGCCGCAATATAAGAGTTCGCATGGGACAGACTGGATGTTTTTGGTCCTGCTCCAGTTGACCACCATGACCGGTATTTTCATCAACTTCACACGCCTTCTGGATTGGCCGCTGGCTACCTACGCCATTTACGTCATTCACATGATGGTGGCGATCCCGATGCTCGTTCTCGAAGTGCCTTTCGCCAAGTGGGCCCACCTTGCCTACCGGCCGGTCGTTCTTATGCTGTTGAGCGTGAAAGAGAAATATATCGCCGAGCATGGACAGGCCGAAGGCGCGGTCCTTGCCGCAAAACCCGCCGCCTGATCCACCACGAACAGCGCGAGGGGAAAAGTTCCCCCGCGCTGTTTAGGGTTATTATCGCTTCCGGATCGCTTACTCTTTGGGTGGTGTAACGTTTGAAGTAATCGGTGCAATAATGACCCTGGGCGCATGGTCGTTCATCTCATCGATCGAAATGATCAATGCCGGTCTGACTTTGCCCGACTCGGTGCAGTGCTGTGGATCTAAATCCACCAGGTACACGTCCCCCTGTTATATTCCGGCCATTCCCCCACGTCGAGTGCGTCCCATTCAGCCGCTTCCTTCCAATATTCTGCATCCTTTGGCATATCCTGGAAGCTCAAAGCTAATTCCTCGCGCCATTTCGCCTCTTTGATCCTTTCAATTTCACGTTCGAGGAGCTTAGTAACGATTGCACTTTTCTGCCGCCCGGAAACCAGACTTTCAACCTCTTTCCACACAACTTGCCTGATGGTTAGATTCACCCGCGTTATTCGATTTGCGCGGTTTTCCTGGGTTGCCGACATGGTCGAACTCCTTCGGATGTCTTTTGTCATGACTCCCTAGCGGTTACACATATCATTGCATCTGCATATACAGAAAACAGCCTGCACTTTAGTGTGTATAGTAATTGCGCCCGAACCCATGGGCAAGCTAATAATATTTCTCACCGGAGAAGCAGGGAGCAGTAAGCGGGGAGCAAGGAGTAAAAGCTTCTGGGTTCTAGATTCTGGCTTTACTCTGCGTCCTCTGCGCTTCTGCGGTGAATGGTTACTTTGCCGCAGACCTGTTGCATTATTTTTTGATGTTTAAATTATCTCTTGTAAAGCGGACCGGGTTGCGAGTAGGAAGCTTGAGGGCGTAAGCCGCATAACGCAAACCTGAGGAATGGCGGAACGTCTGAGCGTGGGAATCGGTTTTTCGCCGATTCGGTTTGCGGTCTCCGTAATAGAATTCACCCGAGTCGAGGATTAGCGAAAATGGCAAAAGAACCTCAGATCGTGCACTCTTTCCCCAAGAATCCCCTGGAGGAAGTCAGATCGTCGGTAACGTATTTCAAGGGAAAGCAGTATGTGGACCTACGCATCTATTACAAAGGCGATGACGGAGAGTTTCACCCGTCCAAGAAGGGGCTGACTGTATCAGTGGAGCTTTTTCCGGAGCTTGAGACCGCACTCCAAAAGCTCAAGGAAGCGTTGGATGAGCAGTAGAGGGCCTTTACAGCATTCTCTCATGACCCGCGGGCGCGCTGCTAAAGCATGAAAATCAGATCGAGGATGCGTGCCTGTAGACACGCTTTACATGGACGTTGGAGATCAGGGCCATGAAGTCCTTGCCTTGCTCCAAATTGACCTTGATGGACCTGTTGTCTATTTCCATGTATCTCGAAAGCACTTTAATTATATCATTTTTAACGGCTTCCATCATGTCGGGCGTGATATCCACCCTATCGTGCATCAGAACGAACTGCATCCTCCTGTGGGCGATATGCCCGCTCGATCGTTCTCCCAAAAAGCGCCGCAAAATACCCAGCATTGGCCTTTCTCCTTTCAGTTCCAGAGAAGCTGTTTCACGCGGCCCATAAATCCGTGGGACCCCTCTCCATCCAGCGGAACGTTTTCACCGTTGAGGCGAGCGGCCATGCGTATGAAAGCGGCCCCAGCCTTGCTGTTCCTGTCGTTAGCAAGCGGGACTCCGCGATTGGTCGACACCACCACTTCGTCGCTTTCCGGGACAACCCCGAGAAGCGGAACGGAAAGCAGGGAAATGATGTCCTGGGTAGACATCATATCGCCCTTCTTGACCATTTTCACGTTAAGCCTGTTGATAATCAGGCTTATATGTCTGAGCATCGCGGCTTCGAGAAGCCCGATCACCCGGTCGGCGTCCCGTATGGCGGAGACTTCGGGCGTAGTCACAACCAGCGCGGTATCGGCGCCGGCGATTGCGTTTTTGAACCCCTGTTCTATGCCCGCAGGGCAGTCGATCAGCACGTAGTCATATTCGGCAGCCAGCGTTGAGCACAGGTCTTTCATCTGCTCCGGGCTTATGGAATTTTTTTCCCTGGTTTGAGCCGCCGGAATCATGAAAAGGTTTGGGAGCTTTCTGTCCCGGATCATTGCCTGTTCTTTACGGCATTTGCCTTCTATGATGTCGACCAGGTTGTAGACGATCCGGTTTTCCAGCCCCATCACGACATCAAGATTGCGCAAGCCGATGTCCGTGTCGACCATCACTACAGTGTATTTCCTCTTGGCCAGTGACGTCCCCAGGTTGGCTACAGTGGTAGTCTTGCCGACCCCCCCCTTGCCCGAAGTAACCACGATTGTTTTGCCAGCCATAAGTCACCTATAATTTAGTCGAAAACCGGATTCCGTGCAGCAGTCCCCCGTGCGACCTCAAGGATTGCGTTCTTACAGAGAGATAACCTGGATAACGCCGTCTTGAATCTCAGCCACTTCAAACCTGGGCGGCATAGGCTTTACCCCCTCTGGGGGAACCGCCACCAAGTCAGCGATCCTGATCTGATGGGGCTCGATGCTCAACGCCCAAATCCGCGCTGCCCTCTCGCCACCGGCCCCGGCATGAGCGATACCCCGCAAAGCGCCGAAAATGACAACGTCACCCTCGGCAATAATTTCCGCGCCCGGATTTACGTCTCCCAGGACGACACAGTCCGAAGGAGAGACGATCCGCACGCCTGACCGGCATGTATTGCGGACAATCAGGGGAGCGTAGTTTTCCGGGGGCCCGGACCGAGCGCCTTTCGAGCTTAAGCGGGATTTTCGCCCCTCTTGTGTCATCGAGAATGAAAGTTCATCGCTAAGCCGCACCTCCACGACCTTAACCCTGGATTTTTCGTACAGTTTCTCACAGAGCACGGAGATCTCGTCGGTGCGCATCGGCCTGGTCCTGAGATCCAGAACCATCTCCGATTTTTGGAAAAAATTACGCGACTGCTCGAGCCGTTCATCCATGAACGCCACGATCTCATCCAGGGAAGCGGCCGGGTCCGGGACAAGCGTGAAACCGTTGCGGTCGGCTTTCACCTGTACGGCCGGCGGCCCCTTTTCACTCGTATCATCAGAGTGTTCTTTCGCAAGGGGCTGTTGCCCTGCATTTTCAGATGACACGGTTGACGAACGGTTGCCTTTGGCTAAGGACATGACATTAGTCCATCGGACCATAAAATGGCGATAAAGGCAATAAAATCAACATGATGCGTGGTAAGGACAGTTTATTCAAGACTTCAGGAAATTGGTCTCCCCCCAATTGAAGAATACTTTACTCCAAATTTGTGCCGGAGGGCAATACCCAACTTTTCAGTTGAATCCAGTTTTGGACCCGAATGAAACCGTCCGCCGGATCATTGCGGTTCCAGGGCTGATCGAAAAGAAAAGGCTCGAGGCCGGCATCCTTTAATCGCCGGCAGGTTTCGATCCTGTCATCGACAAAGTAGCGGATTCCGAGTCCATTTAGGACGTCGAGCTTGGTTTCCGGAGCGCCGGAGGCAATTACCGTTATTTTTTCATGCGGCACACCTGGCAAAACGGTAAAAAGCCATTGAGTAATCGGCTCCGAGAAGACACGGGCCGTTATGAACCGGAGCGGCGCCACGCGGGCGAGTTCCATGAGCACTTCGGGCGCACCTGAAACAGGAGGGATCTGCATAGTGTGCCGGTCATCGAGCGTCAGGCGTATGAGGTCGTCTATAATCTGCTTTTCCAGACCGAGGCACTCATAGAGGTTGTAGGAGAGCATGTCCTGCTGGGAAAGATGAGTGAGTCCGTACCTCTCGTGGGCGAGTCTGACGAACACGGCCATCGTGTCGGCCACCACCCCGTCAATGTCGAAGGCAAGCAGACAAGGATCTATCGGTGCGGTGTCATTCATATTCTTCCGTGATGCAGGCCAAAGCGGGTTGATCGAAACGGAACGAGATTTCATAGACGCCCTCATCGAGTGTGGAATGCACGGCGTAACCAACGCCGCTTAGCACGGAGCGCATACCAATGTTGGCAGCAAGCACGTAGGCCAAAAATCCCGTAATACCTTTAGCCTTTGCAATTTCGCACAGGTAATTGATAAGGAAAGTCCCAATTCCTCTTTGCTGCCAGTTTGATAAGACCGCAAAGTCCACCTCGGCGGAGTTCGACTTCTGGTCCAGGATGTACCTGCCCATTCCGATGACCTTCTCGGCGCCGATTTCCCCGGTAACGGCCACAATTGCCATAACGTGCTCGTAATCGATATTGCACATGGCCTGGATGTTTCTATGCGGGAAGGCCTTCATTGCGGAAAGGAAGCGGTAATAGATGTCTTCAGATGGAAGCGAATAGAAAAATTCCTGAAGCGCCCGCTCATCTGTGGGCTTGATGGGACGGAAAAAAAGCGTCTCGTTTGGCGGAAACAGCTGGTGGGTCTCCCACTGGCCGGGGTAGAGGGGTTCGTAAATGGGAGGCAGGATCTGGTCTTCGTAGACATAATGGATGCTTTTGGCCTCAGCGAGCAACTGCTCGCGGAATCGCGGATGAGCAATATTGATAAGGGCCAGTGCACGCTCGCGGATGGTCTTGCCATGCAGATAAGCGATTCCAAATTCGGTAACGATATAACGCACGGTACTGCGTGGACTCACGACGCCGGCCCCGTTTGTAAGATGGCTTACAATACGTGACTTGCGCCCATCGGGACTCGTGGACGGCAGCACGATGATTGTCTTGCCCCCGTTAGCGCTCGATGCCCCGTGCATAAAGTCCACATAGCCGCCGATTCCGCTGTAAACCTTGTGGCCAATCGAATCGGCGCATATCTGACCGCTGAGGTCTATTTCCAGGGCTGAATTGATGGCCACCATCCGGTCAAAGCGGCTAATCAACTTGCGGTCGTTGACATATTCCGTCGGATAGATCTCAACTTCAGGGTTGTTGTTCACAAAATCGTAGAGTTCCCGGCTTCCCATGCAGAAGCTGGCCACGATCTTTCCTGGGTCTGCGGTTTTGCGCAGGCCGGTTACGGCCCCGGTGCGAATGAGATGCAGGTGGGAGTCGGTAAGGATCTCCGTGTGGATCCCAAGGTCATTCTTGGCTTCGAGGTATCTCAGGACCAAACTGGGGACCCTTCCGATCCCCGTCTGAATTGTGGAGCCATCCTCGATCAGTACGGAAACATATTTGGCAATCCTTTCGGCGACCGCGCTCCGCTCCCGGAAAACGATCTCGAGCAGCGGTTCGTCATGTTCCACACAATAATGAATCTGAGACAAATGGAGGAAGCTGTCCCCCAAGGTCCTCGGCATTTGTGGATTTATCTGGGCGATGACTATATTGGCGGATTCGACGGCGCTTTTGTCCGTGCCCACCGATATTCCCATCGAACAGAAACCGTGTCTGTCGGGGGGCGCTACCTGGACCATTGCGATGTCTAACCTCAACAGAGGTTTTCCTTTGAAAAGGCCGGGTATGGAAGAAAAATAAATCGGGATGTAGTCGGCTAAACCGTCATTGACAGCATGCCGGGATCTTGGCCCGAGAAAGAAGGTCTTGAGGCGCGCGTTTTGCTCAAAACGTTTCCAGTCCTCCGGCAGGGACCCCATGGAGAGATTCTGGACTATTTCGATATCGCGGTGTCTGGGCAAAAGCTCGATCAAAGAACGCACCAGGTGCTGAGGCTCCCCGCATCCGGTCCCAATAAAGAGGCGGTTTCCGTCGCGCAATATTTCGCGCAATATCTGATCTGCACCGGGTCTTTTTTCTCGAACTCGCGTCCTCCAGTGCTTCATAGACTCATATTCTCCGCCAGGAGGAGATTGCCGAAATATATTTTTGTGGAAAACCGGCCCCTGCAATGACTGCGTTTTTTTATAGCATACAGATATGAAAAAAGGGATTACTTAATGCGGGAAGGGCGCGAATAGGCTAAAATGATTACTCTGTAAAATCGGGTAGATAAAATAGCATTTCGTCAACGCGGAATGCTCCACGGGAGATTGGTTTACCGACACTGCCGGGCTGATGAGAAGGAACCGATGATGCGTATCGCAATGGGGCAGATCGATCCTTTGGTTGGAGACCTCGATGGCAACACGCGCGAAATATGCGAATTTATTGAAATAGCGAAAAAGGCCAATGCCGAACTGATCATTTTCCCTGAATTGTCCATAATGGGATACCCGCCGCGTGACCTTCTCGACAAACGCGGTTTTGTAGCCGACAGTCTTCGTTACTGGGAGCGCATAGCGAGCGCGAGCAAAGGTATTGGGGTCATCTTTGGAGCGGTTTCGGTCAATGAGGGCTGCGGAAAGCCCTACCACAATTCCGCTGTGTTCTATGAAGACGGCGAGCTCCGTTGCACCGCCCATAAGATGCTCCTGCCCTCCTATGATGTATTCGATGAGGAGCGATATTTCGAACCCGGCAAAGCGGCGGCCTGGGTCGATTTCAGGGGCAAGCGGATCGGCATTACGATTTGCGAAGACGCATGGAACGTACCGGGCTATCTTCCGGGTCCTCTCTATAGTGCCGATCCGGTGGGTGAATTGAGCAAAGCCTCGGTCGATCTTATTGTAAATATTTCCGCCTCTCCCTATCACGTAGGCAAGCCACACTGGGTTGGCCAACTGCTGAAGAGTCAGGCTGCCTGCGCAGGCGCCCCAATAGTTTATGTGAACCAGGTTGGCGGAAACGACGAGCTGATTTTCCACGGACACAGCATGATCTGGGATGAAAAGGGCCGCCTTTGCGCTACAGGCGCCGATTTCGCGGAGGACCTGATCGTCTATGACACGGGCGGAGGCGATTGTGAACTTCATGCGGCTGACTATGACCACGTCTCAGAGGTGATTGGAGCGCTCACCCTGGGGTTGGGCGACTATGCCCGCAAGTGCTCTTTCAAACGGGCGGTGATCGGGCTCAGCGGCGGGGTGGATTCTGCGCTGACGGCTTGCCTGGCTGCAATTGCGCTGGGCGCCGAGAACGTTCTGGGGGTCTCGATGCCCGGTCCTTTTAACGCTCCCGAAAGCCTTAGCGATGCGCGTGAATTAGCCGCCCGGCTTGGAATCGGCTTTGAGGTGATTGCGATCGATGAGCTTTTTTCGACCGCGCTGAAGTCTTTGAAACCGATTTTTAACGATTTGCCGCACGACTTTACCGAAGAAAATCTACAGGCGCGCATCAGGGGTATGGTGCTGATGTCCATTTCCAACAAGTTCGGCAGGCTGCTTCTGAGTACGGGCAATAAATCGGAAATCGCAGTCGGATATTGTACACTCTACGGGGATATGAACGGTGGGCTTGCGGTCTTGGGCGATGTTCCCAAAACCATGGTCTATGAACTTGCCCACAGACTAAACGATGAACGTGGATGGATCCCGGAGCGCATACTCACGCGCGCTCCCTCCGCGGAGTTGCGGCCAAATCAGACGGACCAGGACACACTTCCGCCTTACGAAATTATGGACGCTATTCTGGCCGAATTTGTGGAGCAGCGCCTTCCGGTAAAGCAGATAATAGCCAGCGGGTTTGATCCGGAAACCGTGAGATGGGTGGTAAGGCGAGTCGAACTCAACGAATACAAACGCTGGCAGGCGCCCCCGATCTTGAGGGTTACAACGAAGGCCTTCGGGATCGGCAGGCGCAATCCAATCGCGCAGGGATATATCGAAACCTGACGTACATTTTTGTTACTTTTGTCCGATAAACTTTTTCGAATACAGGTTTTGACTTCAAAGGCTGGGAACAAAAATGAAAAAAATCGAAGCGATTATCAAGCCATTCAGGCTCGACGATGTGAAAGAAAGGTTGTCGGGCCTGGGAATCAAAGGAATGACGGTGTCCGAGGTGAAGGGTTTCGGGCGACAGAGGGGGCACACGGAAGTTTACCGAGGTGCTGAGTATGTAGTTGACGTTCTTCCCAAAATTAAAATAGAAGTGGTTGTTCCCGACTGGCAGTTGCCGGAGGCAGTGGCCGCAATTCGTGAGTCGGCGCAAACGGGCAAGATCGGAGATGGCAAGATTTTTGTTATACCTGTTGAGGAGTGTATTCGCATCCGGACCGGCGAGACCGGAGAAGACGCGCTCTAGAATGTATCAATAATAAATCATGGTCCAACGTTCAAATCTAACTCGAAAACTCAAAGATCTGCGGGATCATTTCGTTCGGGAATGCCGCACGGATGTTCCCGGGCTGCTGGCGGCGCGCACCTATTCGTCCAACCTGCAAGAGGCCCTTGGCAGTTTGTTAAGCGAACATTCGGAGCCCCAGGAAGGCTGGGCTTTGGTTGCCGTAGGCGGTTTCGGCCGTGGTGAACTCAGCTTCGCCTCCGACCTCGATCTACTGTTCCTTTATAAAAAACGGCTTCCTACATTTTTGTCGGAACTGGTTCACTATCTCGTGTACGGCTTGTGGGACAGCGCGTTCGAAGTCGGACACGCCACTGCTTCCGTTTCTATGGTCCGCAATATGGTTCAGAACGATTTCTCCATTCTGACCAACTACCTTGAAGCTCGCCTGGTTGCGGGAGACGCCGAGTTTTTCAATGATTGGCAAAGGTCCTTTCTCAAGTTGTTCGGCAATCCCGGCAGACGGCGGCGGTTCCTTCAGGACCTGATCGCATATAGAGAGGCAAGACTCCACCAGTATGGTGAAAGCCCCTATCTGCTGGAGCCTAACGTTAAGGATGGAGTGGGGGGGCTGCGCGACCTGCATACGATCAGGTGGGCGGGAATTGTGTACCTTCACGATCCTTCGCTGGAATCAATGCTCAATAATGAATGGCTCATGGATGCCGAGAAACTCTGGATCGAGCAGTCATACGATTTTCTGTGGCGGGTAAGGCTTCAACTGCACCAGTTGAGTGCAAGAAGGCAGGACAGGCTGCTTTTTCCGGAGCAGGAACAGATTGCGGGGCGAATGGGTTGCATTGCAGGTACGGAAGGTTCTGCCGTTGAGGGTTTCATGCGCCTGTATTACCGCTGCACTTCGCGCGTACGCAGGACGACCTCCTTTTTTCTGGAAAGACTCGAGGAGTCCCAGAGGAGGTTTCGCCGTTTTCATCTGCGCAGGCGCATCCTGCCGGGTCCATTTCTGCTGGAAGGCAAGCACCTTCATTTTATGGAACCGGAATGGGTGAGGAAAGATCCGCTTTTGCTCATGCGATTCTTCTGGCAGGCGGCACGTTCCAAAGCTCATTTTCACCACAATGCGGGAAAAATTATCCGGGAAAATCTGGGTGGGTTTGGAGATCGCGAAAGGCGAAATCCCGAGGCAATAAATCAGTTCTTCGACATCTTGCTGGACCCGCAATACTCGTTCCAAGTCCTTAAGACCATGCTGGAAACATCCTTTCTGCAGGTATTCATCCCGGAATTCTCTGCGGTGCGTTATCGGGTCCAAAATGACGTCTATCATGTCTATACTGTTGATGAGCACCTGCTGCGCACGGTCCGCGAACTTCATCTTATCGAAGCGGGCGAGGTCAATGGCGAAGAGCCTTTAAAGAGCGCCGGAGAGCTGATAGGTCCCGAGGAGCGGCGTATTCTCTACCTGGCCGGGCTTCTGCACGACATTGGGAAGGGGCGGGGGAATAATCACTCGATGCACGGCGCCATGATGGCCGGGGAAATCGCGATAAGGATGGGATTGAGTGACAGTCAGAGAAATCTGCTTTGTTTTTTGATCGAACATCACCTTATTCTTGCCGAAACCGCACTCAAGCGGGATTTAATGGACGAAAAGCCGGTATCGCACTCTGCGGTAACCATCAAGGATCGCCAGCGGTTGCTTTTGCTCTATATGCTTACTGTGGCTGACAGCCGCGCGACCGGTACGGAGGCATGGAACACCTGGAAAGCGTCCCTGCTTAGAGAGCTTTTCTTCAAGGTTGACAGGCTGCTGCTGCGGGCGGACCTGGAACCGGAGGACATCGAGACGCGCACCGCGCAAACGCAGAGAGAAGTTTTGGCCCTTTTGCCCGACCCGGCTGAAAGCGAAAGGCTGTCCGGATGGATGGAGAGGCTGCCTTTCAGGTATTTGCTCTCCCATCATCCGCAGGAGATTCTAAAGCACTATGAGATGGAGAAGCAACTGGCGCACCGCCCGGTTTGCTTCAAGGCAGAACCGCTAGAAGGCGAGATGTGGCAGACCACCGTTGTAACTCGTGATCGACCCGGGCTGTTTGCTCTCATTACCGGTGTTCTGTGGGCAAGAGGATTGAATATCCTTTCCGCCGACATCTATACCCGAGAACCCGGTGTGGCCTGCGATATCCTGCGTGTCGAGCGGATTCCCGACCCTCTTCATCGCGAAGAACTGTGGGTCAAGGTGGAAAGCGATCTTGTTCGCGCCCTTGCCGATTCATCCTATCTTGACGAAATACTGGAAAGCAGGCGCAGGCCATCGGTTCTGGAGACTAAGTGCTATCCACGCAAAGAGGATAAGGTCATAATCGACGAGGAGGCTTCGGACTTCTATACCCTGATCGAAGTATATACCTTGGACCGGCCGGGCGTACTGCACGCGATCACCAACGCCCTGTTCGAACTGGATATAAGTATTCAACTTGCCAAGATATCGACACCTGGAGCGCAGGTTGTCGATATCTTTTACGTCACCGACTTGAGCGGCGAGAAGCTGATTAGCCACGACAGGCATGAACAGGTAAGAGAAAAGATCCTTGGGCGTCTGTCCGAGGTCTGCTGACCGTTCATGTTTGGCTCGATTTTCCAGGGTAGTGCGCCAAGGGTACATTTTTGTTCGAAACCGGTCTTAGCTTTTGGATAAGAAATTCGATTGAATTTTCGAGTAATTACAGTTTCCAATGCCCTTTAGGCATGTTCTTTCACGTTTTTGCCGTACTTTGCGTAACAAAAATGTTTTTTTCATTGGCCGGGTCAGGGGTTACTCACAGTTGGTCTCGGGCTCGGAATTGTTAAAAGGCCTTCGATCAGAGGGGGCGGGAAGGGGGCGGGAAGAAAATTGTTGACGTTGGCAAGCAAATTGCCTAGACATTCCGGATTGAGCCGTTCAATGTGTATTTTGAAAACTCACAGGAGGAAATTATGACCCCAAAAGAAGTAGTGGCTTTTGCAAAACAAAACGGCGCCAAGATAGTTGATTTCAAGTTCATGGACTTTATCGGGATATGGCAGCATTTTTCTGTTCCGATCTCAGAGTTGGGCGAAAGTGACTTCGAAAGCGGCTACGGTTTCGATGGATCCAGCATCCGTGGATGGCAGCCTATACACGCCAGTGACATGCTGATTATTCCGGACCCGGAGACGGCAGTGATGGAACCGTTTACAGCCGCGCCAACCCTTACGATGATCTGCAATATAGTCGATCCCGTGACGAAGAAAAAATATACGCGCGATCCCAGAAACATCGCGCAGAAGGCTGAAGCATTCCTTAAGTCCACAGGGGTGGGCGATATGGCCTGGTTCGGCCCGGAAGCCGAGTTTTTCATCTTCGACGATATCCGGTTCGACAGCTCAGTTAACTTTAGCTACTACTACATCGATTCCGTCGAGGGTCAGTGGAACACCGGAAGGATCGAGAGCCCGAACCTCGGATACAAGCCCCGCTACAAAGAGGGCTATTTCCCTGTGCCTCCGATGGATTCCCAGCAGGATATCCGTTCCGAGATGATCCTGACAATGGAGCAGGTCGGTGTGCGCACGGAATGTCAGCACCACGAGGTTGCCACCGCCGGTCAGGCTGAAATCGATATGAAGGCGGCCCCTCTTGTCAAGATGGCCGACAACCTGGCGTGGTACAAATATGTTCTAAAAAATGTCGCCAAGAAATATGGCAAGACGGTTACCCTCATGCCGAAGCCGCTTTATGGCGACAACGGCACGGGCATGCACACCCATTTCAGCCTCTGGAAAGGGGGCAAGCCGCTATTTGCCGGGGACAAGTACGCGGAAAGGGGGCAAGCCGCTATTTGCCGGGGACAAGTACGCGGGTCTGAGTCAAATGGCTCTTTGGGCGGCAGGCGGGATACTGAAACATGCCCCGGCGCTGTGCGCCATAACCAACCCGACGACCAATTCCTACAAGAGGCTGGTCCCCGGATATGAAGCTCCGGTGAACCTGGCTTACTCGAGCCGCAACCGAAGCGCAGGCATCCGTATTCCGATGTACTCGGCGTCTCCGGCGGCCAAAAGGCTCGAGGTCCGCTTCCCCGACCCGTCGTGCAACGGCTATCTCGCTTTCAGCGCGCTGCTTATGGCCGCCCTTGACGGCATCGAAAACAAGATCGATCCGGGCCAGCCGCTCGATGAGGACATCTACGGATTGAGTGCGAAAGAGCTGGCAAAAGTTCCATCGACTCCGGGGTCCCTTGAAGAATCCCTCAAGGCGCTTGGAAAAGACCACAAGTTTCTGCTGAAGGGCGACGTTTTCACCAAGGATGTAATAGACATGTGGATCGAATACAAGACCCTGAACGAAGTGGACGTCGTACGCATGCGGCCGCATCCCATGGAATTCAAACTCTACTTCGACATATAAAGATGAATTGAGGGATTTAGGGATTAAGAAGAAGTTTGGATAGGTGTCTATTCTCTAAAGATCTCAGGAACACTGATTTGAGAATCCCCCGGGTTGGTGTAAAATCCCAGCCCGGGGGATTTTTATTTTCTGTGGGGCTTAGCACATACGGAACCACGGATGAACGCGGATATACACGGATTGCTGAAGAGGATTGTCCTGTGATACCAACGGATAAACACAGCGCGAAAGGAAATATCTACTCAGATGTGCCTGACCGTCTCCCGGAGGAAATCATGGAAACATTGGTCAGTTCGGGAAAGGTGAGAATCCAAAGAATCATCTCTTACTCTCATGCTTCACCGGAAGGGTTCTGGTACGATCAGGACGAAAACGAATGGGTCCTGCTCACAAAGGGCAGCGCTGCATTAAAATTTGATGGAAAAGAGGAACTGCTTCTTTTGCGACCCGGCGACTGGGTCGATATTCCGGCCCATGTAAGGCACCGGGTGGAATGGACCGACCCGGAGGATAAGACGGTGTGGGTGGGGGTGTTTTATTAAGTATTTACCCGATAAGCATAATCCACATTGAGCGAAACCACGTCGAATTCGCTTTCCACCTGGCCGTGCAGCAAATAGGCATGGTTCATGTCGAGTTCCTGGCAAAATCGTCTGAATGGTTTCGGGAAAAAAACCGTCTCAAAGATTCCTGTTTTATCTTCAAAGGTAAAAAACTCCATTTCTTCCCCTTCCCTGGTCAAGACTTCCTTGCGCGTGACGGGCCACCCTTTCATGCGGATTTTTTCCCCGATGTGTGCGGCCATATCGGATGCCGGAACGATCGCGCACAACTTGTTGGCCGGGAGAGGCGCCGCCGAAGGCTGCGCCAATCTTGGCTGGGGCCCCGCCGCCCGAAGGG
>OMSV01000210.1:14782-14999 GCA_900290385.1 Syntrophobacter sp. SbD2
TCTTGGCTGGGGCCCCGCCGCCCGAAGGGAGCGGAAAAACGGCTCGGCCAGTTCAAGAGGATGGATCGAGAGGGGAAATCCCAGCGTTTCTGATTCATGCGCCCATTTCCGGCGGTCGGAAAAATCCGGGAGTGCAGGGACCTGGACGGAGGACGGAAGGCGGGATGCGGAGGACGGAGGGCGGAAGATGTAAGTCTGAGACGTCTGCGGCGCGCGG
>OMSV01000208.1:0-5998 GCA_900290385.1 Syntrophobacter sp. SbD2
TTTAATGGCAATCGGCAAAGCCCGTACAACTGCATTGCCTGCCGCAGGCAAGCCGACCAGTATCGCGCCTATCACCTCATTTCGCGACGCGCCGGCCTCTTTTGCAATCGCTACATGGAATGCGATGCCGCTCTCAAGACGCAATGCCGACAAGACCGCCAGATACGCAAGACTTTCCGTTTTCCTGTCCAGGGCGCTTGCGTCGCCGAGATTGCGGACTGCACTCATCCATGCCTTGGCATGCTGTGGCGCTTCCTGCATGAACACTTGAAAAGCATCGCTCATCAGCTTCTCTTTATCGCTCATTTCATATTTTCCCATTTACGGCGCAAATTTCGGGGTCATATTCCATCTCGTGTCTGAGATCGCGCTCCGTAAGCTCGCTTACAACGAGCAACGGGTCTTTGTCCTCGTAAAGCACGCGATAGACCTGCTCGCTTATGGGCATCTCCACGCCCATTTTTCCGGCAAGTGCGTGGATTGATTTAGCGGTGATGACCCCTTCTGCCACCTGGCGCATTGCGCCAAGGATTTCACTGAGCTTTTTACCCTGGGCGAGCTGCATGCCTACGGTACGGTTTCGGCTAAGATCCCCTGTACATGTGAGAAGCAGGTCTCCCATTCCGGCTAGACCTGAGAAGGTGAGGGGGTGAGCGCCCATTTTGACGCCAAGCCTTGAAATTTCGGCCAGGCCGCGCGTAATGAGAGCGGCCCGGGCATTGTATCCAAAAGAGAGGCTGTCGCAGGCGCCTGCCGCAATAGCTATGACGTTTTTTGAAGCTCCGGCGACTTCCACCCCGGTAACGTCGAGGCTGGTATAGATGCGGAACATGGGGGTAGAGAGCTCCTGCTGAACTTGCCGGGTGATTTCCATGTTTGGACCCGCGAGCGTTACAGCAGTGGGAAAGCCCCGTATCACTTCATGGGCGAAAGAGGGTCCGGAGAGGCAGAGCAGTTGTATGCGGTTTTGTTTGGGCAGGAGTTCTTTCCAGATGCCTGACATTGTAAGAAGGGTGTCGGCCTCTATGCCTTTGGTCGCGTTCACGACTATGGCGTCTTCGCGCAAGTGGGGGAGCATCCGCGTGACGGCTCCGCGATAGACGTGGGAAGGAACGACCATGATGAGCAGCCGGCTTGTCCCTGCCACTTCCTCGATCTCACTGTTAGCGCTTACGCCTTGATGAAGGCGGTGTCCGGGAAGATAGATGCTGTTTTCACCCGTCCTGCGGATTGTCTCGCACAGATCGTCTTCAAAGACCCAGAGATTGACTTTTAAACCTTTGGCGGCGAGCACATGGGCGAGGGTGGTCCCCCAGGCTCCGGCCCCGATTACCCCTACCGGCATATCTGTAAGCAATTCTACTCTTCCTCTCTTGTATCTTCTCTTGAGTCTTCTCTTGTATCTTCGGTTTCGTCGAGTACGGTCAGG
Organism: Syntrophobacter sp. SbD2; assembly: GCA_900290385.1. The sequence continues at coordinate 1,430 of OMSV01000208.1, forward strand.
TCAACCACTGTCTCGCCTTCGGCAAGGTCGATCAGTTTGACTCCCTGAGTTACCCGCCCGATTTTACTTATCTGGGAAACAGGCATTCTTATGAGGCGGCCCCCGTCGGTTATCAGCATGATTCCATTGTCTTCTCCAACCTGGCGAAAGCCGATCACTTGCCCGTTGCGTTCGGTCACCTTGACATTGAGCACTCCCTGCCCCCCTCGGCCCTGGCAGCGGTAGCTTTCCTCGGCCGTGCGCTTTCCGAACCCCTTTTCGGTAACCACGAGCATACACTTGTCAGGATCTATTACATCCATCCCAACCAGTTGGGTCCCTTTTACGTTCATGCCCCGGATGCCCCGGCTAACGCGTCCTAGCGGACGAAACTCATCTTCCTTTACGCGGATACACTTGCCCTGGCGGCTCATGAGGAAAAGATCGCGCTGGCCGTCGGTGATTACCACCGAGATAAGCTCGTCGTCGTCGTCCATATTGATCGCCCGGATGCCGCTCGATCGAGGGTTGGCGTAGGCGGACAGATCGGTTTTCTTGATGACGCCGTTCTTGGTGGCCATTACTGCAAAGTGACCGGGTGAAAACTCGGGCACCGGCAGGATGGTTTGTATCTTTTCACCCTGCTGAAGGGGAAGAAGATTCACCACTGCTTTTCCGAGCGCCGAAGGCCCGACTTCGGGTATTTCATAAACTTTAAGCCAGAATACCTGCCCCCGGTTGGTGAATATGAGCAGGTAGTTGTGCGCCATCGCCGTAAGAAGGAAAGTCACTACGTCCTCTTCGCGGGTGCTCATCCCGGTTCGACCCTTGCCGCCGCGTCTCTGGTAGCGGTAGATCGAAAGAGGGGTCCTCTTTATGTAGCCTGCCCTCGAGAGGGTCACCACCATTTCCTCATTGGGAATGAGGTCCTCGATGCAGATAGTCCCAGCATCGGGAATGATTTTCGTTTTGCGCAGGTCGCCGAATTCGTTCATCAGCTCCCGGATTTCGTCGCGCACAACCTGGTCTACGGCAGCGGGGGAGGCAAGTATGCTCTTCAGACGTTCGATCTCTCGAATAATATCCTGGTAGTCCTGAATGATCTTTTCGCGCTCGAGACCCGTCAGGCGCTGGAGTCTCATGTTCAGGATTTCCTGGGCCTGAATGTCGGAGAAGTCGAACTGCTCGATTAGACCCCGTTTGGCTTCAGGGGGATTTTGCGCGGAGCGGATGAGGGCAATCACGGCGTCGAGATTGTCGAGCGCTTTTTTGAGTCCTTCCAAAATATGCGCGCGCTTTTCGGCCTGTTTGAGTTCGAACCGTGTGCGCTTTACGACCACCTCGCGGCGAAAATCGATAAAATGCTGAAGGATTGCTTTTAGGCTGAGGACCTCGGGCCTGTTGTCCACCACGGCGAGCATGATGATGCCGAAAGTGCTCTCGAGCGCTGTGTTCTTATAGAGCTGATTACCTGGCGCAGGGTAAGGACGACCCGCATGCCCTGCCGGTCGGATTCGTCGCGAATGTCGGTGATTCCTTCGATTCTCTTGAGCTTTACCAGTTCGGCTATGCGTTCGAGCAGCTTTGCCTTGTTCACCTGGAAGGGAAGCTCGGTGATGATGAGGTGCTGCTTTCTGCCCGAGTCCTCGACTTCCACCAGGCCGCGCATCTTGACCATGCCTTTGCCGGTCTCGTAGGCGTCCGCGATCCCTTCGCATCCGTGAAGAAACCCGGCAGTCGGAAAGTCCGGACCCGGAATGTGGCGCATGAGGTCCTTCACTGTGACATCGGGATTGTCGAGGAGGGCAAGAAGGCCGTTGCAAAGTTCGAGCAGGTTATGGGGAGGAATGTTTGTCGCCATTCCGACCGCTATGCCCGATGAACCGTTGAGGAGCAGGTTTGGTACGCGGGTCGGCAGGACGTCGGGCTCAAGGATTGTATTGTCGTAGTTTGGCAAAAACGGGACCGTTTCCTTCTCGATGTCCCGCATGAACTCCATGCCAAGCTTTGACATTCGAATTTCGGTGTACCGCATGGCAGCCGGGGGGTCGCCGTCCACCGAGCCGAAGTTGCCCTGGCCGTCTATAAGCGGGTGGCGCATGGAGAAATCCTGGGCCATGCGGACGGTCGCATCGTAGATGGCCGCGTCTCCGTGCGGGTGATACTTACCCATGACATCACCCACTATGCGTGCCGACTTTTTGTAGGGCTTATTGTAGTCGTTATTGCCCTCGTGCATTGAAAACAGAATGCGCCGGTGTACCGGCTTGAAGCCGTCCCGTACGTCGGGTATGGCGCGCCCGATTATGACGCTCATCGCATAGTCGAGATACGAAAGCTTTATTTCGTCGGCAATGTTTATGGTTTTAACGTCCATTTTTCAATTCCAGCTAAATATCGAGTTCCCGGAAATCGAGCGCGTTGGCCTGGATGAACTCGCGCCTCGGTTCCACCGGATCTCCCATGAGGGTTGTAAAAAGCTCATCGGCCAGCACCTGGTCATCCACCCTAACCTGAAGGAGGGTCCTTTTTTCCGGGTTCATAGTGGTTTCCCAGAGCTGCTCGGGGTTCATTTCACCCAGACCTTTATACCTCTGGATAGTCGTTCCTTTCCTGGCTTCGTCCATCAGGTACTGAAAAAAGGTCCGGGGATTGTCGAACTGCTCCTCGCCCTGGTTGTCCTGCACAACGTATGGGACCGCGTGCAGAAGGGCCAGTTGCCTGTAGAGCGAGAGCAGTTTGCGGAATTCGACAGATACCAAAAAATCGTAGCCGACCCGCATTTTCTTACGGCCGTTGGATGGTTCCATAACATCGAGGTCGTAGCCGCGATGTTCCTCTTCAACTTCAATTGAAACCACCTCATAGCCGGACTCTTCCAGTTTCGGTTTGAGAATGACGGCCCATTGCTGCGGATCCGCCTCCTCGAGCCCGTTTTCATCGAAGATGCGGATGATCTGCTCGAGCAGCTTCTTGGACATTCTTTTCTGGGACTGGCGCTCGAGCCATTCTTCGTACCGGGAGAAGGTCTTCATAAGTCCTATGAGCTGCTCGGGGGAAAGTGGCTCGTCGCGGCCCGGCAAAAACACTTTTTTCTTCTCGGCGGCGCGCTTGAGTAAAAATGCGTTGAGGCCGTCGTCGTCCTTGAGGTAGTGCTCGGATTTGCCCACCGCCAGCCGATAGAGCGGGGGCTGCGCAATATAGAGGCGCCCGAGCTCGATGAGTTCGGGCATCTGGCGGAAGAAAAACGTTAGCAGAAGGGTGCGGATGTGCGCCCCATCGACATCGGCGTCCGTCATGATGATAATGTAGTGATAGCGGAGCTTCTCGGGATTGAATTCGTCCTTGCCGATGCCTGTGCCCAGGGCGGAAATCATGTTCCGGATTTCCTGGTTTTCCAGCATCTTGTCGAAGCGCGATTTTTCTACGTTCAATATTTTGCCCCGCAGCGGCAGTATCGCCTGAAAAGCCCTGTTTCTGCCCTGTTTTGCGGAACCTCCGGCCGAATCGCCCTCCACTATGTAAATTTCGCTCTTTGCGGGATCGCGCTCCTGGCAGTCGGCCAGTTTTCCGGGAAGCGAGTGGTCGCCGAGCACGCCCTTTCTTCGGGTAAGCTCTTTTGCGCGCCGCGCGGCCTCACGCGCTCTTGCCGCCTCCAAGACCTTGTCCAGGACGGCGCGGATGATTTTCGGATTTTCCTCAAAATAGATGGAAAGCTTCTCGTAGACCAGGTTTTCTACCCAGCCTTTTACTTCGCTGTTTCCCAGCTTGGTCTTGGTCTGGCCTTCAAACTGGGGCTGAGAAATCTTGATGCTGACCACGGCCGTCAGACCTTCGCGCACATCGTCGCCGGTCAGCCGCTCCAGGTCCGGCTGCTTTATCGCTTTATTCTGGGTGGCATACTGCTTTATCGATCTCGTAAGGCCCGCCTTGAAGCCGACCAGGTGAGTCCCGCCCTCTTTGGTGTTGATGTTGTTGGCAAAGGTGAAAATCTTCTCGTTATATGTGCCGTTATACTGGATGGCGACCCCGGCTGAGATCCCATGCTTGTCACCCGATATGGAAATAACTTCCGGGAAGATCGGCTCCTTGTTCCTGTTGAGGTATTCCACAAACGATACAAGACCGCCTTCGTAAAAGAAGAGCTTTTCCCTTGGAACGCGCTCGTCTATAAGCTCGATTCGCACGCCGCTGTTTAAAAAAGCCAGCTCTCTCATGCGTTCGGCAATAATGTCGAAGCTTACCTCCGTTTCCTCGAAAATGAGCGGGTCGGGCTTATAAGTTACGCGCGTCCCCCGCTTTTGGGTCTCGCCCCTTATGAGAAGCTCCGTTTTGGGCTCGCCGCGCTCGTAGCGCTGGAAGTAAACTTTGCCGTTGCGCCGGATTTCGACCTCCAGGTACTCGCTCAGCGCGTTGACCACAGATACGCCGACTCCGTGGAGACCGCCGGAAACCTTGTAGCTCGAATCGTCAAATTTCCCGCCCGCGTGGAGCATCGTCATAACGACCGTTACGGCCGGGATGTTTTCCTTTTCGTGAATGTCCACCGGAATGCCTCGCCCGTTGTCGTCCACCGTCACCGAGCCGTCG
>OMSV01000208.1:6008-17277 GCA_900290385.1 Syntrophobacter sp. SbD2
ATGTCCACCGGAATGCCTCGCCCGTTGTCGTCCACCGTCACCGAGCCGTCGAGGTGAATCTGCACCCGAATGTGGTCGCAGTGGCCGGCAAGAGCTTCGTCAATGCTGTTGTCAACAACCTCATAGACCAAATGGTGCAGACCTTCGGTGGAGACATTGCCGATGTACATGGAAGGGCGCACGCGCACTGCGCTCAGGCCTTCGAGCACAGTTATCTGTTGCGCGTTGTATTCCGAAGCCGCCACAGGATCCATTGCCGGTACCTCAAGGGCCGGCTGGGCCGAAACCGAAGCGTCGACAGGCTCGTTAGGTTGTTCTTGAGCATAATCAGGCGCCATGTCGATATTTTGCATAAACTGATGTCCTCTGCTTGCTTCAAGGCCAAGCGATGCCTACAGGGCACAAATGGGCTGGCACAATTAAGTTATTGAAACCATTTATTAAATCAATTGTTTATACCACTTTTGAGCGCATCTTTCAATGGAAATCAAGCGCGGCGTTCTTTGGGCTGCCAAAGCTGGGAAAGGGTTCGCGAGGGTGGATGAAGTTTTTTTCGTAGCGGGGTAGCCAGACCTAGGGGAATTTTTTGAGAGGATTAACAGGATTCAGGGGAAGAGATTCAAAATGGACCGCAAAACTCCTCTATTCCCAGTTCCTTTGCCCGCTTCCTGACGCTTTCCGCCACCTCAGGGGCCATTTCGATGTCGTCAGGCCAGGGACGGGTATGGCCGTCTTCGGCGCTTTTTCTCGTGGCGTCAATGGCCAATCGCCCACCTTGCCTGAGAATGTCCCTTCTGGGATCGACATTATTAAACACCTTCCAGAGCACGAGCGAATAATCCCGAAGGTCTATCCCGGCATCGAGCAGGACCAGTATGGAAAAAGTTTTTAGCACCCGTTTGCGCAGCAGCCTCTCGGACAGGGTCAGGCCCGGTGTGCGGCCGTCTTTGGCGAAAGAGATAAGAAGAAGACGGTTGCAGACATCAAGCGGAGGAGCATGGAAGGCGGAAAGCAGGGCGGATGTGTTGTTCAGGGTTTTTTCGATAACCTCGTCTGCGGGGATTTGTCCGGCCGCATGCTTTAGCCTTGGCCTTTCGTCCGGACGCCTGCTCGTCGCATCGATCCCTATCTTGGCCCCAAAAAGCGGATCGGGGGCGCTGTGGTCCAGGACGTCCAGGACGCCTTCGGTAATATAAAGATCGCTTTCCAGGTCAACTCGATTGAGAATCGTCTCCATGACCTTTCGGGGATTTTTCAGGTCAACCCCGCTGTCCACAAGCGCCACAGCCTTGGAAAAGCTCATTTGCCCCTGCCCCCATACGGCGCTCATTATCCTGCGCGCGTGCCCCGGATATTCCTTATCTATCGCCATTACCACGATGTTGTGGAACACACCTTCCCAGGGCATCCAAAAATCGCGCACCTCGGGATGAAGTACGCCCAGCAGCGGGAGAAATATTCGCTCTGTGGCCTTGGCAAGCCAGCAGTCTTCCATGGGGGGCCGCCCTACGATGGTTGCAGCGTAAACGGGATTTCGGCGATGCGTTAGCGCCGTCATGTGAAAGACCGGATAGTCGCCAACCAGTGAGTAGTACCCGGTGTGGTCGCCAAATGGTCCCTCCTGCCGGAGTTCTTCGGGGTCCACATACCCTTCGAGCACGAATTCAGCCTCGGCCGGGACCTCGAGGTCAACAGAGACGCAGCGGGCCATCCGGACCGGTCTTTTCCGGATAAAGCCGGCCAGCATCATCTCGTCTATGCCCCTGGGAAGGGGGGCGGTGGCGGCGTAGGTCACCGCCGGGTCGGTCCCGATTGCGACCGCGACCGGCATGCGTTTGCCGGCCTTGCGGTACTCCTGGAAATAATTCGAACCGTCTTTGTGGATGTGCCAGTGCATACCGGTAGTATTTCGGTCAAAAACCTGGAGGCGGTACATGCCGGCGTTTCGCCTGCCCGTTTTAAGACTTCGCGTAATCACGACCGGAAGCGTAACGAAAGGGCCGCCGTCCTGCGGCCAGCACTTGAGGACCGGCAGCATGGACAGATCGATTTGTTCTCCCCTGTAGATGACTTCCTGGCAAGCGGCCCTGGAGGTCCTGCGGGGCAGAAATCTGATTAACTCGAGCCCCATTGGAAGCATCCCGGCAAGCTGGCGGAACGATTTTGGAGGGCCTATGCGTACAAAGCGATCGAGCCTTTGGGCCAGGCTGTCCAGGGAGTGCGTTCCAAGGGCCATGCAGATCCTGCGCTCGCTCCCGAAAGCGTTGGTCAGCACGGGAAAGCGCGATTTGCGGACATGCTCGAACAGCAGGGCTTTGCCGCCCCCGGGGGCTTTGGACGCCAGGTCGGTAATGCACGTGATCTCGAGATCACTGGAAACGGGGGCCTTTACGCGGAGCAACTCGCCCGCTTTTTCCAACTCGGAGATGAATTCACCCAGGTTTCGGTATGCGCTCTTCATATGAACCACGTTCCCGCCAGGACGCCGAGGAAGAGCAGAATGGATATCGCGCTGTTTACGTGGAAAAAGGCGACGTTTACTTTGTCCAGGCAATCGGGCCGGACCAGCTTGTGTTCGGCAAAGATCAGCACACCGATCAGCAGCAGGAAAAGGAGATAAATTCTTCCGAGATCGAAGGCAAAATAGACCAGAAGCAGAAAGACAAACGTGAGCGCATGCAGCCCGGTTGAGAAGAACAAAGCTTTTGCGGCCCCCTGGCAGGCGGGCAGTGAAAACAGGGCCTGGTCCCGGTCAAATTCGATGTCCTGGCACGAATACAAGATGTCGAAGCCCGCGATGTATGTCATGAGCGCAAAAGAAAGCGGCATAATTCTCCACTCCAACTGACCGCTGACAGCTACCCAGGCCCCGGCAGGGGCCAGGCCGATGCCAAAGCCCAAGATCAGGTGGCACAGTGAGGTGAAGCGTTTTGTAAATGAATAGAAAAACAGGACCGCCAAGACCGGTACGGACAATATCAGGCAAAGACGCCCGAGCAAAGCGGCGGACATAATGAAGACGGCCGCCGAAAGGGAAACAAGAATCAGCACCGAAAGCAGGTCAACATGCCCTGTCACGTGAGGACGATTTGCCGTGCGCGGGTTCAGACGGTCATAGCGATAATCGGCGAAGCGATTGAACCCCATGGCCGCCGACCTTGCCGAAGCCATTGCAACTATGATGAGAGCAAAGGTCCTGAAACTCACCGGGTAATATCTATTTGCAAGCAGCACGGCCGCCAGAGCGAACGGAAGGGCAAAAACCGTATGACTGAACTTTATAAGCCTGCCGTACGTATGGACTTTATCTATCCACATCATCCTTGGACCGGTTAGTTTAGATTATCGCTCACCGAAGGGGCTTATAGCTCGCGAAGCAGGGAGCAAAAGCTTCCCGCTTCTCCTTTTACATTTGCGACTATACTATTTTCAGAAAACTTTTTCCACACTCTCCGGACACAACACCGGATCGCGTAATGGCCCACACCGGATCAAGTCTGGGGCAGGCTTTGATCCGGGGTCCCCGGCAGGCTCTGGCGGAGGGTGGACATAAATCCGTGAATGAACAAATATAGTTTTTCCATTCTCAAGTTGTGGAAAAAGGGGTCAGGCCTTCAAAAGAGAATGTTTGACAGACCGGGCCGCCCCTGCCCGAACCGCCGACCGCGTCCAAACCATTTGACCTTCTAAACCAAGTCGGTGGTCATGAAATCAAACGTGGTGGGCAAATCGAGTTCGAGACGGGAGATAAACTGAAGGCTGATCCGGACGTCTCTAGGTGTAGCCTCTTTGAGGTGCCCGCCATGTCTGCGGTCCCCGGTCAGGAAATGAAAGTGGAACCCGGGCATGCTGAGCGCTTTGATAAACTTGGGAGTATAAAAGCCGGCAAGGGTCCCATCCACGTCGCAAAAGGTAAACATGGTGGGGCGCACTTCGGTTATAGGCTGGTGATCGGGCTGCTTAGACACTGACCACATCTTTAACTCACTGAAGGTTCCATCGATTCGAATCCCGTAGAACATGTTTTCAGACGGGATGATACGTTCCAGGAAGGCCTTGAATTCCTGATTGTCGAGTTCCCAATCGATCTTTTCGACTGAGGCGGGATTAAAGAAAGTGGCACAGGCAAAAGGGGTTTGCACCTCGTCGCCGACCACGCAGGCCTGCCCGTCCGTTCTTATCTGGTAAGCCACTCCATCGAGCAACACCATTTCACCGTCAAGATCGTTAAAAGTTCCCAGGCCGAAATCGCCGTGACGTTTAACTTCGCCGATTGTGGCCGTTTCCTTGTATATGCCTTTCATCATAGCTTGGGCGGGTGCGGACAGGTAAACAGCATCGCCTGGACCTTCTCTACTCAGGTACTGCTTCAATGCTGGTTCCAGTATGGCTTCAGGAGTCATAGCTGCGCGTGCGCCGGCTGTTTGCAGCCTCTTGGCGAGTTCTTTGTTCAGCGAGATGGAATAGACTTGTTGTTCTTCTTGATGTGGTTCGGCCATGATCTGCCTCCATTCTTGAAAGTCAGGGCAGGTTATCAACTTAGCATTATTTGATAGAATGCGTCGGGTCAAGAAAATCGTATGGATATTGGACTGGAATATGGTAATTTTTCGTCTTCCGCCTATTAATATATGACCTTAGCCAATTCGAGGAATGAAAGTGAAACGAAGCACCAGGGACGTGATGTTGTCAGTGGATGCCGACGAGTCTTTCCTGCCGCTCGTGACCGCGTTTGTCGAAAAGGCGGCCAACTGTTTCGGGCTGGGCATGGATGAGTCCCTCAGGCTGACCCTTGCCTCAGAAGAGGTATTCATGCACCTGTGCCGGGTAGTGATGCCGTCCGGCGGTCCTGTGGAAATCGTCTGTTCAAACGGCGGCTACTACGCACAGGCGGTTTTCTCGCTCCCCACGGACGCCTTCGACATGCGCGCTTTCAATCTTACCGTCACAATATCGATGGAAGATGATGCGGACCTCGATGCGATGGGGCTTGTCATAGCATCAAGATCGGTTGACCGCTTCTCGTTGCACCGCGAAGAAGGACGGGATTTGCGGCTGACGCTTGTCAAGGAAAAAACCTACCCCATGCCCGTGGATGTCCCGCCGGCGTCTGTCGGCCCTCTGGCGAAGACCTCGTTGCGACCGCCAAGGTCGGAAGAAGTAAAGTTTCTATCTCAACTCGCAGCCTCTTACTATGACACCCGGGTACTTTCCGATATCCTCCTCTACCCGGGCAAGCTGGTGGATATGATAAGGGCGGGTGAATACCATTCTCTAGTCGCAGCAGGGAACGCGGGGGAAATCGGAGGGGCAATTTTTTGGCGCCGGGTCGGGGCAAATACGGTCGAGTGCTTCGGACCATATGTTTTCAACCAGGACCCTGGATCGAACATTGCCGAAGAACTCATCGAGGCATGCATCGGTGCTGTAGCAAAGACTCAGGCTGTTGGAATCATCAACACCCGGCCGACGCCGGAATTTTCCAGGCGGCATTTCGAACTGTTGGGGACCCTTGATGATTATGCCCCGGACGGGTCCTGCGCGCGGGTCGAAGCTTGGTTCAGGCTGCTGCGTGAGGACACGGGTTCAACGGTCTGGGTCCATCCCGGGCTCGATGCGTTTGTTCGCCGGGAATACGCGAGGTTGGTCCTTCCAAGAGATATAAGGATTGATCAACCATCAGGAGAGACTTTGCCTCGGCATTCCGTCCTTTCCGCCGAGTTCGATCGCCTTCAAGGGCGTGTGACATTACGGCCGATGTGGCCCGGCGTGGATGCAGAGGAAAATATCCAACGGCATGTCAGGCTTGTGGCAGGCGAGAAGATCCTCAACATCCATTTCGCCGTTGACCTGGGACAGGCATGGCAGACCGTTTTCATACCCGGTCTTCTCGCTCGGGGATTTGAACCGCGCTTCGTGCTGCCNNACGCGGGAAAAGCGGACCTGGTCGTCTTTCAGCTTAGAGGGAAACACTGATGATGACCGCCCCTCCGCTGGAAAAACTCGTTCCTGACTACATCAAGGGCTTCCAGGCCTACATACCCAGCAAGCCGGATGACGTACTGAAAAAAATCTATGGCTGCTCGAAGCTCTATCGTCTGAGTAACAACGAGAACCCTGTCGGACCTCCCGAGAAGGCCCGAAGAGCAATCGAAGCGTTTCCTGCTGTGCAGGCGTCCATCTATCCAAGTGGGGATGCCTATCACTTGCGGTGCAAGTTGGCGGATATCTTTGGGCTGCATCCGGACCAGTTTCTGGTGGGAAATGGCGCCAACGAGGTGATCGCCTTTGTAATAAAAGCGTTCTGCGAGCAGGGAGATAATATCATCACGGCGGATAAAACCTTTGCANNTATGGTGGATTATGGGTTCGATGCGGCGGGGATGATTGAAAAGATCGACGAACGCACCAAGGTCCTCTTCGTGTGCAATCCCAATAACCCCACTGGAAGCTGGTGGAACGAACGTACGCTGCGCTATTTTCTCGACCGGATCGACGGAGAGCGCATAGTAGTGGTGGACGAGGCGTACCGGGAATTTGTCAGAAACGCCGATTTCCCCGATTCAATGGCCCTCATCGGTAATTACCCGAACCTGGTGGTTTTCAGGACTTTTTCGAAGATGTACGGTCTTGCGGGGCTTCGCATCGGCTACCTTGCTGGAAGCAGGGAGGTCGTGGATATCATTCGCCGAACCTGCATCGTTTACTCCGTTAACGCACTGGCGCAGGTAGGGGCCTTCTCTGCCCTGGACGATAAGGAGCACATACCGCTTACCCGCGAAATCGTCAGGGCAGGCAAACGCTTCCTGCTGAAGGAACTCGATCTTATGGGGCTGACCGTTGTTCACGGAGAGGGCAATTTCGTTATGGTGCGGCTGCCCATGAGCGACAGCCTGGCGTACCGGAAGATGATGACGCAGGGGGTTATGGTGCGAGCCATGACCGGTTTTCGCTTCCCCAATTGGATAAGAATTACTGTCTCACACCAGGAGGCGCTGGAAGCTTTTGCCGAAGCAATGCACCGAATTTTGAGGGAAAGGGGGGAGTTTTGACCTTGACTGAGCAGGCCGATCGAAAACTCTTCTCGTTTGAATTCCTATCGCTGAACCTCGTTATCTTCTTTTCCTTTTGCAATATGTCGGTATTTTACAGCTTTTTCAGCTACCTTGCGAGGATCGGCATTCCTGAGGAATGGAGAGGGTTCCTGGTAGGACTGGAGCCTATGAGCGCCTTCATGCTGCGCCTTGTCGCAGTTCCGATGCTGCACGCCGGAAACGCCGCAATGGCTATGCTTGTCGCGCTGATTATGATTGTAGCCGCACTTTGCTCCTACGGGTGGGTGGTGACTATCCCGGGGTTGATCGCGCTTCGAGTCTTCCACGGGGCCGCTTTCGTTTTGCTGGTCTCTGCAAGTATGGCCCTGGTGGTGCATTTTATTCCAAAGGGAAAAAGCGGGCAGGGATTTGGTTTTGTAAGCGTATCGGTGCTGGTCCCTTACGCGGTAATGCCGCTCGTTACGGAAGTTCTGCTTCGCTACACGCAAAACGAGGCACAAATTTATAGAGGTGTCACGGTGCTGGCGGTCCCCGCGTTTGTTTTGCTCCTCGTGCTGAGAAATAGATTAAGGAGCGCGCTGGGGGGCATGGAAAGAGCACTGATAAGCCGGCCGAAACTGGACGAAATCCGCCGGGACCTGAAAGAACCGGGGATAGTACTCCTGCTCGCGGTAAATCTTTTCCTGTATCTTTGCTATGCTTCTGTTTTCTTTTTCATGAAGGGGCACGCCGCCGTGAGCTCGATTAGCGAGGTGGGTAGCTTTTTCACCATCTCGACCCTTGTTATGATAGCTCTGCGACTTTCGGGAGGTCTATTTTTCGATAAAATCGACAAAATAAGGATGCTACAGGTTTTCATGCTCCTGCTTGTCCCGTGCTTCGTACTGTTCGGATATATGAGTACCGGCCGCTCGCTCTACCTGATGGCCGGCTACTATGGGCTTTGTATAGGTTTTATAATGCCCCTGCTTAATGCCTTGCTCTTCGATGTGTCACCGCCGCACCTTAGAGGAGTTAATACTAACCTGGCGCTCTTTGTCATGGACGCCGGCTTTTTCCTCAGCCCGTATGCGGGAGGTGCTTTTATTGCTTCGGGCCGTTCTTTCGGTTCTCTTTTTAACATCTGTGCGGGGTTCATCCTGGTAAATGTAGTGTTGCTCATCGTATTTGGAAATCTCAGCAAGGCCGCCCGGAAGCAAGCGATTGCGGGGAACAATGGCAGGGCCCAATAGAAGGAGACGCTTTTGAGTATCAAGATGCTCGAAGCGGGATATCCCACGCCACGTTTCGATGCCATGGCGAAGGTCACCGGAGAGGAAAAATATGCGGTGGACCACACCCGTGAGGATATCCTGTGGGCGGGAGCGAAAAGGTCCGGAATCGCGCATGGGATAATTCGGGGTATCGATTTGTCCGAAGCGCGTGCGCTCAAGGGAGTTTATGCGGTCCTGACCCGGAATGATGTTGCCGGAACCAATCGGCAGGGGATCGTTCATAAGGACCAGCCCGTGCTGGCCGGCAGCAAGGTCCGCCATTGCGGAGACCCGGTGGCCCTGGTCCTGGCGGAAGACCGTGATACCCTAAAAAAAGCGCTTAGCCTTATAGAAGTTGATTTTGAGCCGCTGCACGGCGTCTTCGACCCCGAAGAGGCCTTGAAGCCGGAAGCGCCCCTTGTGCACGAGGCGGGAAACCTCCTCCAAAAGGCCGTAGTGAGGGTGGGCAACACGATAGAGGCGTTCAACGAATGCGACAGCGTAGTGGAGGATTCCTTCGAAGTCCCGGGCCAGGAACATGCGTTCATCGAAACCGAAAACGGGCTGGCCTGGCTGGAACCGGATGGCGGAATCGTTATGATCGTATCGACGCAGGCCCCTTTCCGCGACCGGTTCGAGATCGCCCACGCTCTTGGGATCGAAGTAGACGCGATCCGGATCATCGCTCCCTACCTGGGAGGTGGATTCGGAGGCAAAGACGGTGCTACCGTTCAGTGCCTATTGGCTCTTGCCGCTCTGCACGCCGGGGGCAGGCCCGTGAAGATGTGTTGGGACCGGGAGGAGAGTTTCATAGCCGGCTACAAGCGTCATCCCGTCCGCATGTGGTACCGGCTGGGATCGATGCGCGACGGCACGCTGCATGCGCTTCAATGCCGCCTGATCTACGATACGGGCGCATATGCGCACCTGGGAGTGGAGGTCATGGCTCTCGGAATGGAACATGCGGGAGGGCCGTACCGTATCCCGAATACTCTTATCGAGGGATGGTGCGTTTACACCAATAACCCGATCAGCGGCGCCATGCGCGGGTTCGGTGTCTGCCAGACGTCATTTGGCATTGAAAGGATGATGGACCTGCTGGCATCGAAATTGGGTATGAGCCGCCTGGATATCCGGCTCAAAAACGCGCTGCTGCGAGGAGACAGGAACTGCGCGGGCGTTACGCTTGTTCATTCCACAGGCATTGTACCCTGCCTCGAAACCCTGGGCCGGCACTGTCTTTGGAGCGAAAGCGGCAAGTGGAAGGCCGCTGCCGGGCCGTTCAAGCGAAGAGGGGTTGGCATAGCGGCCGTTTCAAACGCTATGGGATACGGGAGGGGACTTCCGGATTCCGCCATCGCCCGAGTGGAGTTGACGCGGGAAGGGAAAATCCGCGTCTATGGGGGTGTTGCCGACATGGGACAGGGCAACGCAAGCGCTTTTATCCAGATGGCCGGACAAATCCTTCGCCAGGACGCCTCACGCATGGAAATCGTGCAGCCGGACACGAGCCGGACCCACCCGTCAGGTTCTTCGTCGGCCGGCAGGACGACCTATACTTATGGAAACGCTCTCATACTGGCGTGCAAAGAGCTAAAAGATAAGCTTCTGCACAGGGCCGCTCTTATGCTCATGCTCGATGAAGCAAGGGGGTTGACTCTCATCCCGGGAAAGGTCAGGCACCTTCCCTCGGGCAGGGAGGTCCCGCTCGACCTGCTGGGACGGACCTTCCCCGAAACTGACCGGATTGCTGTCAAGCAGTTCATAATGCCCGTTGCCCAGGATGATGTCGACACCGGCAAGGAATTCAAAATCGGTTTTCCTCACGTGTTTTTTTCCTTTGCGGCGCATCTTGCCTGCGTTGAGGTTGATGAACTCACCGGGAAAATTGACGTGAAAGGATACCTCGCCGTGACCGAAGGAGGGCGAGTGCTCAATCCGACCGGTTTCGAGCAGCAGGTCCACGGCGCAGTCGCACAGGGATTAGGTTACGGCTTGATGGAAGAAGTCCTTCTCGATCATGGGAGAATATTGAACCCCAATTTTACCGGCTACATCATTCCCACTTCCCTGGATGTTCCCGAAGTCGCATCTATTTGCGTAGAAACGGTTGAGGCTACCGGGCCGTTCGGCATGAAAGGGATCGGGGAAGTCGGGACCAACGCTCCATTGCCGGCAATAGCAGGCGCCGTAGAGGACGCGGTAGGACGCCGCTTGCGAAGGTCTCCGCTCACTGCGGCGAGTATCCTTCGCGCAACGGCCAGCGGGTGCGGAGTTGACGGATGAAAATTTCATTTTATCTGAATGGCAAGCAAACCGACGTGGATGTCCCTCCGGACCGCAAGTTTGTCAATGTGCTCCGGGAAGACCTGGGGATTACCGGTGCCAAAGAGGGCTGTGGCGCAGGGGAATGTGGGTCGTGCACTATCCTGGTTGACGGGCGCGCCTGCCTCTCATGCCTTATGGCGGCGGTGCAACTTCAGGGACGTCAAGTTACAACGATCGAGGGCCTCGCAGCAGGCGGAACCCTGCATCCCGTCCAGGAGGCCTTTATAGAATACGGCGCCGTGCAATGCGGGTTCTGTACTCCAGGAGTGATACTTGCGGCGGTGCACCTGCTGAATCAAAACCCCGATCCGACCAGAGAACAAATCCGGGTGGGATTGAGCGGTAATTTGTGCCGATGCAGCGGTTATGTAAAAATAGTCGATGCGGTGGAAGCAGCCGCAAGAAAGATGCGCGAAGGGAAGCCGCGATGAGAAAAGTCTTTCTGCCCGGCTCACTCGAAGAACTCTGGCGCTGTTTCGAGGAAAGGCCGCAATCTACCGTCTATGCCGGAGGCACTGACCTCCTGGTGGGCACATATAATGGTGTGTTGAACCCCGAAACGCTGATATGCCTGGATCGAATAGAGGAACTCAAAGGGGTCGGCGACCTGGGCGACAGTGTCCGCATCGGCTC
>OMSV01000208.1:17287-20186 GCA_900290385.1 Syntrophobacter sp. SbD2
CTGCACCACGCACACTGAGCTTCTTGAGGAACCTCTGGTTCAACATCATCTTCCGGTGCTTTGGTGGGCGATCACGCAAATCGGCTCGCCGCTCGTCCGGAATATGGGCACCATTGGCGGCAACATTTGTACCGCCTCTCCTGCGGGAGACACACTTCCGCCGCTCTATATAATGAAAGCCGAGGTGGAACTGATATCAAAAGGGGGTGTGAGGCTGATGCCGATTGGAGACTTTATCACCGGACCACGAGCCACGCGCCTTCATGGGGCTGAGATCCTGACCGCCGTGTGGGTGAAAAAACCGGTGGAATATAATTTGTCACACTTCGAGAAAGTGGGACTGCGGAATGCTCTTGCCTGCTCGGTGGTGAGCATGGCGGCCCTCCTTCGTCTTGCGTCCGACGGTCTTGTGGAGAAGGCCGCTCTTGCCTGGGGCAGCGTTGGGCCGACGATCGTAACATGCTGCGAGGCTGAGGAGGCGCTCATCGGCGGAAAGCTGACCGCTGCACGCCTTGGGGAGGCCGCCGCCATTGTTCGAAAAGCAGTAAATCCCATAAGCGACATAAGGGCCGATGCGGATTATCGGCGCACAGTTGCTGGAAATCTCCTCCTGCGCCTGACAGTTGCCCATTAAGGCCTCCCGCTCCCACCCCGTATCTCGGTAGGCCGGCTGTCGAAAATGAGCGGTCGGCCTCCGCGCCACGCGCTCACATGTCGCTACGGGAGGCTTGGCAAGCCCGCTTCCCATGTGACCGAGAGCGGCGTCCGGATCCCGTAATGTCAGGAAGATTCGGTTTTTCGAATTAGAGGAGTCAATGATGATATTTAAGAAGGTCCCTCAGATCGAGCCGGACGAATGTGAACTCTCCACCGGCGAGCGTATTTTCATTCATCTATACCGTCCGGAAGACGCACCGGGGATATGTCTGCTGTTTCAGGCCGTGTATGGCGGTAACTACCCCGTCAAACGTTTCTACAAGCCCGAAGAGCTTGCCGAAGCCCTCGATACGGGAGAAAACTACTCCGTAGTGGCGCGAAAGGAAAATGGGGACATCACCGGCCACATGGCGCTTTTTCGCTCCGCTCCCTACCCGGACCTTTATGAATGCGGGGCCGGGCTCGTTTTGCCCGAGTACCGCCAGGAGGGTATCAACCAGTGGATGTTGTACTACGTCTACGAAAGATTAGCTCCGGAGTTGGGTATTGCAGAAACGTGGGGTGAGGCGGTCTGCAATCATGTCTACATGCAGAAGACCGTGAGACGTTACAAGCACATTGAAACCGGCCTGGAGATCGATTTGATGCCGGCTGAGACCTACGCCAAGGAAAAGAGTTCTTCGGGCCGCGTGACTTCTCTGCTGGCATTTCGGTCCTATGTTCCCATGCCGCATACGGTCTATCTCCCCCCCGTCTATGAAAAGGGCCTGAGGTCAATTTATTCCAAATTGGATGACCGGCGCACCATCGAAGTCTGTGGCGACACTCCACCTGCCGGCACATGCTCCAGGGCATCGTGGGAGGTCTTTGAATTTCCCCAGGTCGTCCGAATTGCTGTGACAGCGATTGGGGAAGATTTCGAGTCCTATCTCAACGGCCTGGAAAATGAAATCCTCACCGGGAAAATCAAGGTGGTCCAAGTATCAGTCAATCTTGGTTGCCCGTGGGTTGGGCGTGCGGTTGAAGTACTCCGCGGCTGCGGCTATTTCATTGGTGGAATCCTGCCGCGCTGGTTCGACGAGGACGCGCTTCTGATGCAAAAGATCGTGGGCAGGCCCGAATGGGAGGGTATTCATCTTTTCTCTGACTGGGCCGAAGAGATACTCAGGATTGTTAGAAACGACTGGGAAGAGGTTACACGATGTCGCATAGGGGTTTGGTAGGAAGAAGCATTATGGACCCCGCAACAATCGAGTGATGCACGGCTCAAGACAAGACCATATACTCCTAAACGCTTGCCATAAAACAGCATAAGCTCAACGTTGAACATCTTGGTGGGCTACATACCACTGTGACCCAAAGAAAATCAATCTGTTACCTATACTCGGAGAATTAAAATCTACACCGTTGCAAAAAGCACGAATCCCCCCCCGACCCCCATTATGCAATCTTCTAACCGGACATCACTGGGTTTTTCTGTCTATACCCACTCAATCTTGAGCTCAGGTGGGAAACTCGCACGGCATGCCACGGCTGCAATATGGCGGTCAGTGGGTCGGAATTGAAAAAAGTGCCAGGCTGAGGTCTCATCCTCTGCCGGGGGATCAAAACGGATGCGAATCGACTCCCCATCTGTCAGATCTAACGAGAAACCATCGAGGTTCATGTAGAGACCAATGCCCCGAGCCTTCACATAGGCTTCCTTCAGCGTCCAGTATTGGAAAAACCGGTAGTGCTGAAGAGGTCCGGATAAGGTCTTCAGCGCCGCGGTTTCGGAGAAGGAGAAGTATTGCTCGGCAATGGCAGTGGTTTCAGCCGCTCGATCCAAAACCTCGACATCGACACCGATCTCCTCCCGTGCTGATACCACGCAGGCCACAAGACCATCAGCGTTTGAAAGATTGAAGTTAAGAGGAGGCGCACCGGGCGGTCCGCTAATCATTGGGCGACCGTAGGGGTTCTTAGCAAACCGCCATGCAGTGGGAGGAATGCCTGAGTGAGACGACAGCGCCCTGCGAACAAGTCCCCGCGTTAAGAGAAACTCTTCTCGCAAGCGATCAGTCGAGAAGTGCTGACGGCGAGCACACTCGTCTTCGGTAAGCAAAGCCTCGTAATAACGAGTTAGCGCCGGGTCCCGAAGGTCTTCCGTACTAGCGAGGTATAGCCATAAGGCTGTCACCATCTTGCTCCAACCGGCTGACAAGGGCCGTCCCGATTTCACACCCTGAGCTGTGTCGATAAT
>OMSV01000207.1:0-6358 GCA_900290385.1 Syntrophobacter sp. SbD2
ATGTCCTGCCAGAAGGCATCGAACGATCCGATCCCGGCCTCGGCCGATATTCGCGTCCAGTAGCCCTGGAGCGCCTCATAGAAATCCTTGAATGGAAATCTGTCTTCTCCCCTTACCTTTTTGCCCGTGGAGATCAGAATATCCCCCATGTGCTTCGTATCGAAAACCGGTCCCATAACCGGCTGCATGAACCCCGTTACTCCCGGCCTTGGTGAATAATCGCCCCAGGATTCAAAGGAATAATGGGTGGGCAGGACCAGGTGAGCCAGCACGCCGGTCTCGTCAATCGCCGGAGAAAGCCCCGCCACGAAAGGCACGGCCTTCATCGCTCCGGCAAAATCCCAGGATTTGGGGAGCGAGAAAGCGGGATTTGCTCCTCGGAAAAGTAAAACGTCCACTTCTCCGGAACGCATCCGCTCGACAAGGGTTTTGACTTCATCAGCCCTGGCGGCCAGGGTATGAGAGGATTGCCGGTTGAAGTCGATCGCTGAGAGGGCGCCTGATTTGACGGTGCACAGCAGATTTGCGGCAACGGCGGTTTCGGTTGCATTGGGCAAACATTGAGAAAGGCCCTCGGAGATCGCGAGAGGGCGAGCCGCCGCGGCAAACCTTTTGGCGACGGCTTCGATGAGGCCTGGATCGCACCCGGCTACCGATGAGGCCTGGATCGCACCCGGCTACTGCGGCCGACTTGGCGACGGACCAGTTTCCGACCATCGATGCAAGCGCCGCCCTCCCTTTTGCAGGCAGTTCGGGCGCGAGGTTCTTGTCAAGGATTGCCCGAATGATTCCCAGCCCCACCGCGTACTCCGTTCCGGGGCGCGTCGCAATCCACAGATCGGCATTGTTTGCCGTCATCGAAAGTCGAGGTCCAACGAAGATGAAGGTATTTTTCCTCTCACTGCTGATTGGGTGAAAGGACCCGTATTGGCGCGCAAATTCGAGATTGGATATCCAGGTTTCGAGAAAGCCCGCGTTAAAAGAGATGAGAAAATCGAGTTCATCTAACCGGTAAGTGGGAATGGCATCGCGGCCAAAAACCGCCTGGTTGGCTTTCTTCAGAGGCTCATAGGACCAGGGTTCATACATTATATGAGTGTTTCGCCGGCCCATTTCACTGAGCCAAAACCCTGTCAGATCGCGTAAAGATCCGGTGATCAGGTCGGTCATGACGACAATGCGGCCGCTGTCACCCTTGCGGACAGCCTCAGACAATTTAGCGGCCAGAATCGCCTCGCCCCGCTCCCAGGTGATGGGATCAAACCCGCCGGCCGCATTTCGCTGCATCGGACCCGTGAACCGGTCGGGGTTGTACAGACCGTGCAGCGAAGCCTGCCCTCTCATGCAGAGTTTGCCTCCGCTGACAGGGTGTGCCGGATTGCCTTCCACCTTTACGATCCGTCCCTCACGATTCTTGGCGAGCATCCCGCATCCTGCCGGACACTCACGGCAGGTCGTCGCGTAGTACACTGCCTTTCCAGGCACAACGTCTTCAGGCGGATTAATGTAGGGAATAAGATACCGCGTGGCCGGCTCGCCACAGCCGCTTAACACCGCTCCTGTTCCAGCTATTCCGAATAATTTCAGAAAATCCCGGCGGCGCAGATCCAGCATTTGCGAAAGTCCCAAAACTCTCTAAGAAGCATAAATATTTTGATAAATAGAGAAAAAACAACCGGATGAGTCTCACAGCCGGATCGCGGTAGGACTCTTTGCGAAAAATAATACTGTGGGTTTCAATTACAATAGTTTGTGATCTGTTTCAATCCAATTTCTAATCCCGACAAAACACTTTAAAAGGGGTTATACAAAAATTGTTTAACCCGTTTCGAACAATCCTAACCGGTTACATCCATTTCCCCTCGTATGATAGGCTTTATATACACCTTGTTCGAAAAAAATGCGCCTGACATGATAAGACCGGCGACCGTGCGCGCAGCCATGCAGAACGCACAGATATTAAACGTGGTGTGTTTGAAGGCAAGCCAGATGTTAAGCGCATCAGAAAGTTAAGTTACAACGGTGTTAAGGTCTCGCTTCGCGAGACGGGGTGGGAGCGGAAGGCCTCATTTTACTTGCGCCTTCTTCAGATCGGCCACAATTACAAACACACTGTCGGGTTTGATATATTTCTTCGCCACCCTGAGAATATCGTCTGCACTCACAGCATTTATCAGCTTGGGGTAACTTTGGGGATAATCGGACCCGAGTCCGTAGAATTCGATCTGCGCCAGAAATTTCGCAATATCCTGCTGGGCGCTGTATTTTAACGGGAAATTGCCGATTAAAAATTTCTTTGCGCCCTGGAGTTCCGCCGCTGAAACCGGCTCGTGCTGAAGCCGCTCCAGTTCCTTTCGGGCAAGCGCTGTCGCCTCTTTGGCAGACTCAGCTTTGGTCTGGATAATAACGCGAAAAGAACCCAATTGCTTTCGGGCGGCCACATAGCTTTCGACCCCATAGGCAAGTCCCCTTTTGACACGTATTTCAGTCATGAGCCGGCTGGACAGATCGCCTGAGCCCAGAATCTGGTTCATAACCAGGAAGGGATAATAGTCTTCACTGGCTCTTTCCATGGCCGGGCAGCCGATTATGATGGTGGCCTGCGATACTGGCTTATCGATGTCCACACTCACGGCCCCTTCGGCGAATTCCTTTCGGAAAGACGGTTCGGCCCTCGCCGGCCTGCCACTCACTCAATATGGGAACTATCAGGGTCTTTACTTCCTGAAGCGTTATGTCTCCTCCGATCACCAGAACCGAGTCGTTTGGACGGTAAAAAGAGGCGTAAAATTTGGAAATATTTTCCGTATTCATCGCGGCGACCGATTTCTCCGTACCCTCTAACGGACCCGCGTAAGCATTGTCCAGGAAAAGAGCTTTATCGAAGGCCCTGCTTGCGACCTCCACCGGATCGTCCTCTTTGGCCCGCAGAGACCCGATTATGTCATCTTTTTGTCCGTCCACATCGGCTGCGGGAAAACTGGGATGGATAATTACCTCCGCAAAGAGGCCAACCCCTTCTCCAAGGTCCTTTTTGAGCACCTGCATCCCGATCATGGCGAAGTCTCTGGAACAGTCCACATCAAAACCGGAGCCGATAAAATCGAGCCTTTCATTTAGCTGATCGAACGATAAAAACCGGGTCCCCATCATAAGAGACTTAGCGGTCAGGTTGGCCAGACCTCTCATATCCTGCGGATCGCGAACCGAACCGGCGGCGGTCAGCAATTCCAGGGTAACAATCGGAATCGAATGCTCTTCGAACACGAGCAGCTTCAGGTGGTTAGGCAATTCGATCCCTTCGGCCTTGGGCATAGCCAGGCAGTAAGCACCCGTCAGCAACGGCGCGATCAGAACCAAAATAAGAACAATGCAGGTTTTCTTTGGATTCATAACTACCACTCGCACCCTAGGGGATAACTTCATTTAGAACATCGGAAGCCCGAAGCCTTATGCTCTTGTCTTTTTTACCGCCGCCCGCAGACTGAGGCGCGGCATCGGTGAGCGGATTAACGGGCTGCCCAGCCGGGATCAGAATCCCGACATTGCGGTTTTGGGCCGTGAAGTACTTGGAGGCAACGCGTTGAATTTCCTGCGCCGTAACGCTCCTGATTGAGGGAACGTATGCGCCGATAGATGCCCAGTCGAGGGCTATTTCGTATTCGGCCAGCTTCTGACCCAGGGAGAAGATGGATTCCTTGTCAAAGACAAAGTCGGCCTCAAGCTGGTTTTTTGCCTTTTGCATTTCCCGAAAACCTACGGGATTTTTCTTCAGAAGTTCAAGGTCGTCATAAATCGTCTGTTCTAATGTTCCAAAATCCTTGCCCGGAAGAACGGTGACGGAAATATAAAAAAGGCCCGGGTCGTGAGTCGCCAGGTTGTAGTCCACGTCTGCTTCGATCGCGCGGGCTGGACCTCGCACCAGATGGCTATAGAACCTCGAAGTCTTCCCTTCGGCAAGAATCGCCTTTATAACCTCCAGTACGTAACTGTCCCGGCTTCGCAAATTGGGAACGTGAAAAGCTATGATGAGAGACCCCACTTGGGCCGGACGCTCGACTGTCACGCGTCTTTCGCCCGGTTGAGGGGGGTCCTCTATGAAAAGTTGTTCTGCGGGCGTTCCAGCCGGAATTTTCCCGAACGCCTTTTCCATCTCGGCTAAAAGGGCTTGCTTTTTGAAGTCGCCGGTTACGACGACAAAAGTGTTGGCCGGGTTGTAGTAGGTTGAGTAGAAAGCCTTTACGTCCTTGATCGTCAGCCTCTCTATGTCTTGGGGCCATCCAATGACCGGCCAGTGGTAAGGCTGAGACTGGAACGCTGCGGCCTCCAACTGCTCCTGCAGAAACGACTGCGGATTATCGTCAACGCGCATCCGCCGCTCTTCGAGAACGACCATCCTCTCCGTTCGAAAGTCGCTTTCTCTAAGGACCAGATTGCTCATACGGTCCGATTCAAAATCGATGGGCACCTTTATCCGGTCCGAGGCAAGAGTCTCGAAATAACCCGTAGAGTCGTGGGAAGTCGATGCGTTTTGATCGCCTCCCAACTCATAGATTGTCCGGACAAACTCCTCTCCGCTCACCTTGCTCGTGCCTTTGAACATCATGTGCTCGAGCATGTGCGCGAGCCCGGTTTTGCCCGTTTTTTCGTTCCGCGCTCCGACCCGGTGCCAGACCTGTAACGATATAATGGGAGCTTTGTGATTTTCGAACATAATGACCTTGAGACCGTTCGAAAGCCGTGCTTCTGAGGCGTCCTTGAACGCCTGTGCCGAGCAAAGGGCGGGAAACAGCAAGAATATAACCAAAAGCACAAACGAGCGCGCTACTTTCAAAGGGACCGACCTCCCGCGCCTTAACAGCGCTGATGCAGGAAGAATTTCTGCGTGCTTTTTTCTGCTCTTCACCGCGAACCGGGCGCTGAGCCTCCATAAAATTGCCCATGCCCACCACCACTTTTTGTCATGCTTATATGATAATCACCATAAGTAATCCGTATAACGAATGCAATCGAGGGGCGCCCCGGACTCTATAGTCAACCAGTGATTGTATTGAGCCGTTCAATTCTTATAATTTAAAGTCTCACAAAAGACCCGATCCGACCCAAGGGAGATTGATATGCCGGACAAGCAACTCAGCATCGAGGAACTTGCACAAAAAGACGGCACGCAAGGAAGACCCGTTTATGTCGCCTATGAGGGCAAGATCTATGACGTAAGCCAGAGCAGCCTATGGAAAACAGGGCGGCACATGAGGCGCCATTCTTCCGGAAAGGACCTCACTACTGATATGGGCGGCGCTCCTCACGGACCGGAAGTGCTCCAGAGATATCCGCAGGTCGGGATTATAGGGCCCAAGTCCGTTACCCCGATCGAGCAAAATACCTTTCTTGAACCACTGTTCAAGAAATTGCCATTTCTTCGCAGACACCCGCACCCGATGACGGTGCATTTTCCTATCGTCTTCATGCTTTCGGCGGTCTTCTTTACTTTCCTGTATCTCTTAACAGGCGACTCTTCATACGATGCCACCGCCCTCCACTGCCTAGCAGGCGGCGTAATTTTTACCCCGATTGTGATGCTGACCGGCTTTATATCCTGGACGGTCAATTACCTGGCGCGACCAATCCGGTCGGTCAATGTNNCCCGACGTTCTGACAAGGTTAAGCGGGGCCGGCTTCATTTATTTATTGCTCATCTTTTCCCTTTGCCCTATGGTTTTACTGATTGGGTGGTACGGGGCAAAACTCACCTTCCCGATCGAAAAAGAATAAGATTGATCATTTTCGGCGGCGGGATCAGGGCGGGAAGCAATTTCTTTCGGACGGAAATTTTCCGGGACCGTTCCGTCCCGGAGGGAAAATATGGAAAGCCCATTGAAAAAGGTGCTTATCGCCATAGATGGCTCGGAAAAGACCGGGGAGCTTGTCGATTACCTGAGTGGAATAATTTCCGCCCGGCATGCCGAGCTGGTTCTTTTCCACGTAATGCCCAAGGCGCCGGAATCGTTCTGGGACAGGGAAAAAGAGCCGTCTAACTTACCAAATGCGGAGCATCTCAAGATATGGGAAGTCGAACGGGAAAAACAGGTTCGCGATCTTATGCGCAATATCCGGCGCCGGCTCTCGGGGATAGGAATACCCGAGTATTCCATTATGATCAGCATACGCAAAGTCAAAGAAGGCATCGCCAGAGACCTGTTGCAAGAGGCACAGCGCGGGTATGACGCAATCCTGGTGGGCCGTGGCGGGATCCTTGGCGCCAGCGCACAGGTGCTCGGAAGCGTGGCGGCAAAAATGGCGGCAAGATTGCACGCCGTCAACCTGTGGCTGGTCGGGAAAAACACCGGGAACGGGAGAG
>OMSV01000207.1:6363-11312 GCA_900290385.1 Syntrophobacter sp. SbD2
AACCTGTGGCTGGTCGGGAAAAACACCGGGAACGGGAGAGTGATAATCGCGATGGACTCCTCTGAGTCGGCCATGAGGGCAGTGTATCACGTATCAGAGATGATTGATGCGTCAAAAAACTCCGTCAGACTCGTTCATGTGATCCGTGGAATAACGGTGTCCGGGACCGGCCAGGAAAAGATCTTTCCGGAAGAATACCGGCAGCGGCTGATCGAGGAGGCGGAAAACCAGATCAAACCGACCTTTGATGCTGCAACCCGTATCCTTGTCTCATCTGGAATCGGGCTGGAGAAAATCTCGACCAAATTCATTTCGGGTGTCGCAAGCCGCGCCGGGGCGATTTTTGACGAGGCCCTTTGTGGAGGCTACGGTACAGTTGTGTTGGGAAGAAAAGGGCTGTCCAGCGTTGATGAGTTCGACATGGGGCGCGTGACAGGCAAGTTCGTCCAGCTCGCGAAAGATATTGCGGTTTGGTTGGTTGCCTGAGCCGGAGCACTCCGGTAGGGAAGTACCGGGGTGAACTCACCACACAGAGTGAAGCGGGAAGCTTTTGCTCCTTGCTCCTCGCTCCTTTTTAATGTGTGGCGTACCAATCAATCACCCGTTTAAGCTCTGCCGCAGACGCAGGGGCCACAACCATATTGCGGTTTCTCAAAATGTCCATCGGCAGCAACCCCTGGGCGTTATAGTAGGACGCAGTCGCTCCGTAGTCGACCTGAATTGCGGCCCCTTCGAGCGAAAGTCCCAGAAAAAGGCCCCGATTTCTGGAGTAGGAAAGTATCTCCGCCCTGAGCAAAACGTCAGTTCCCGCTTCCGCTTGCCTGCCGACGGGCCCCGCCGCTATCGAAGCGTCGGCCCCCAGGGTGAATTTGCCGCCGCATATTTTATCCAGACTGCGAATGCTGTTCAGCACAAGTATCACATCGGTGGATTGAACGCCGACCTGCCACCCGAAGCTGCCTCCCAACAGGCGGAAAAAGACGGGATTGCCCCACGACCGGTCCTCATTGCGCACCAGCAGTATCCCGAGTCCATAACGGGCCCCAAAAACAAATGCCCCCTTGAGCACATCGGGAAAAATCGCGATCCCCTGCGCGCCGCGCAAAAGGCCGGGGGGAATTGCACACTCAGGAATATCCATGACCTCTCTTATAATAGCGGTCGATGCCTGGACCCTGGCTTCCTCGCTCACTCCGGCCCTTGACAACACGGGAGTAAGGAGGCACAGGCTCAAGACCATGACGAAAACGGCTAACGCGCACCTTTGAGCCATTGAAAATCCCCTTTCATTCTGCAATTTGTTTTTGATCCCTTTGGTCTGAAAAGATGCGTTACTATCTCATAACTAAGGAGTGTCTTGTCAAAGGAAAAAAGCGGGCTGGCTCGCGCTTATCACACTATGACCAGAGGATGCTTCCACTTTCCGGTCCTGCCGGGATGAATGGCCCCTTTGAGAGTGCGAAACCGGCGCAGTAGCATTTGATGGTAGACAGTCGATGCGTTTTGCTCGAAGACGTTTCTCCCTGCGGCCAGACAGTGGTCAAGGGACCTGAAGTCCGCCCAGAACATGTGGCCAATTTCGGGGACCATCAAAACGTCAGCGGCTGAACTGCGGTGTCTGTTCAGTAGAATGCGCGAGATTTCATCGCAACGCAGCAGTGCACCCATTGCGGACTTTGGGTATGCCTGCATTCCCGCAATATCGAGAGTTGCATCCACGGCAAGAACAAAATGAGCCCCCAGGACTATCGCAGGGACGGCGGGAACATTATCCGTCCAGCCCCCGTCAACCAGCATCCGTTCGTTTATCCGGATTGCCGGGAACACTCCGGGAATCGAGGAACTTGCGGCGATAGCGCGTCTCAAAGACCCCTTCGTCAGCACGATCTCTTCTCCCGTCGCCAGGTCCATTGCAACTGCCGCAAACCGGACCGGAAGATCTTCTATGAGCACCTCCGGAATCAGCATGGATAGCAACCCGTCATAGAGATCATAGGCCACCAGTTCCATCTTGAACATCGTGCGGGTGTAGAAGACCCCCTGTCTGAACAGCCACATAAACTTGTTAATAAAACCGTGGGGACCGGTAAAAACGAAATCCTCATCGACAGCGATGGAGGAGGTCTTGAGGAAAAGTTCGCTCTCGAAAAGGTTTTTCAGCCTCTCTATAACCCTTGCCGAGTCACCAAAGCAGGCGTACATACCGCCTATTACGGCCCCCATGCTCGTCCCGACTATTAAGTCGAACTTCAGGTTCGTGCGCTCGATTTCCTGGATCACCCCCAGGTGGGACAGTGCTCGTGCGGAGCCTCCGCTAAGCGCTAGAGCCGATTTGAAGCGGGACATTCAACATCCTTTCACGCTATAATCAATCAAATGGCGGCCGAAAAGGAGTGGATTATGGCTGAAGATCCGGTCGGGATACCAGTTGAGAGCGGCAGAACAAATATCGAAGGACTCTTCGAGCAGGGCCGGACCGGCCGAAATGCAATCCTTTGCCATCCCCATCCGCTCTACGGAGGCGACATGCACAATAATGTGGTCCAGGCCGCGCGGCAGACGTTCGCCGGCCTCGGGTGGGGAACTCTGCGATTCAACTTCAGGGCGGCGGGCGCAAGTAGCGATTATCCGGCACAGGGACAAAAAGATGCTTCAGACCTGCAGGGACAAAAAGATGCTTCAGACCTGATCGCCGTCTCAGAATTCCTCCGCGCTCGATCCCCCGGGCCAATTGATTTTGCCGCCTATTCCTATGGAGCATGGGCCGCAATGGAAGCAATCCGAATGGGCCTTGGCCCGGATTCGCTCATACTTATATCGCCTCCACTGGATTTTATTTCTTTTGAGGGACTCAGACTGCCTGATGCGCCCACACTCGTAACCCTCGGTAATCAAGATCGGTTTTGCTCCGTAGAGGCCTTGAAAAATTGGCTTTCCACCCAACCGGATGCCAAGCTGGAAGTATTTTCCCGCGTGGACCATTTCTATTGGGGGTCCGAGCAGGACCTTTCAGCAAAAATAGAAGCTTTCCTCAGGCTCAACTTTCTCAGGGAGTTTGAGTTTCCCCAAGGTGTTTCCGATAAAAACGGTGGACAGCCTGGTTGAGCATATCTCGGCATTCGACATGCAAAGCATGCCCCGCCCCTGGTATTTGGATCAACTCAGCCTCTGGAAGGTGCTCGGCAAGATAAATTGAATTCCCCGGCGGAATCAGAACATCTTCCGTGCCGGTTACGACGAGCGCCGGGTTGCTGATTTTTGCCAGTGCGTCCGTACAGTCAAACAGGGAAATTGCCCTTAGTTGAGCCTGAAATGCGTACTCTGGCTGAAGAGGCGCCAGAAGCTGCACGCGGTAGTGTTCTTCTATCACCTGGGAGTTTTCGGTCCGAAATCTCTCGCTGAAAAACAGGGGCGTTTGTTTCAGGAGGATTTCCTCGCGGCTGAGCCCCGCATTGTCCATCAGTAACAAAACCGCTTCCGGCGAGGGCGAAATACGGGGCTTGCCACCAGCGTGGGTACATCCCAAAAGCATCGCCCCAAGCCTTCCGGACGCAATCCTTGCCAGCTCAAGAGCAATCATTCCACCCATTGAAAGGGAGAATACGAGGGCCTTTTCGACCATGAGGCTGTCAAGCAGACGGAGCGCGTCTTCGGCCATTTTCGGCATGGTATATGGCCCCGGGGGCTTCCCGGACAGCCCGGCCCCCCTGTTGTCGAACACTATGCATCTGTAGTGTTTCTCGAAAAAAGCGATTTGTCCTTCCCACGAGTAGGTACTCCCGGCAAGCCCGCTTATGAAAAGGAGGGGAAACCCCTCGCCGTGAATTTCATAATGGAGATCGATGTCCCCAATGTTGCTAAACGGCATTGGTTTTCTCCACGGGTTGAGGCGGCGCTTTTTCGGGCTGTCGCGTTATCAAAAGTCCTTTTTTCTCGAAGCCCGCAGCTATGAGTTCAGTGACAACTACGCCCAGGTAGGCCCCGAACAATACGTCGCTCGGGAAATGAGCCCCTACTATAACACGGCTGGCCATTACCGCCAAAGCTATAGTCATCAGGATATACTTGAAGCGGCCCATTACCACGCCCACTCCGTAACACAGGGCGGCTATAGTATTGGCGTGGCCTGATGGAAACGAGGCATAATAATATTGATTCGTAAAGGGCTTGAAACCGTACACGCCATGGGAGAGCAACAGGCCGGGTCTGCTTCTTCCGACCAGAATCTTAATCAGATCGTTTGCGATCCCTGCCAGGGCAACGGCAAAGAACAGAAAAGCGGCCGCGTTTGCCAGGATTTTGTTCTTCCTGACGAATCGCAAGTAGATAAATCCGGCGAATGCAGCCACCAGGTAGGGCGTAGATATTCCCAACCGGGTTATCAGCTCGGAGATGCACCTGATTGTGCCATCAATAGTCGAACAAAAACGCGCGATCGGCTGATCCAAAAACTCATAGCTTATGATACAGGCTGAAGTAGTGGCTAAGGACAACAGGACAGCACGCCCAGGTTTCATTTCGAGTCTCATCTGGCGAGTCATGGATGTGAGATCGGCCCTTTAACCCGAGTGGTGAAATACCAAAACAATTAAGGCTGCCGGTCACTCTCGAAATCCGATTTCGTTCTGATCCTGTAGTGGATGGCCCTTTTTTTCAGCCAGAATATCCCGAGAATATCCAGCACAGAGACCCATAACCGGTTGCCTATAGCGTACTTGGAACGCCCCTGAAGCCTGGGCCGGTGATTTACGGGCGCCTCGGTCAGTTTAAAACCTTGCAGAGCTGCCAGTGTGGGCAAAAACCGGTGCATTCCGGCAAAGCGGGGGATCGTCTCAACACATTCTCTACGGAAGACCCTGGTTGAGCACCCGGCGTCTCTCACGGTTTTGCCCGTCAGCCAGGTTCTGAATCCGTTGCCTAGAATGGAGGAGATTTTCCTCTTTAGGTTA
>OMSV01000205.1:0-7172 GCA_900290385.1 Syntrophobacter sp. SbD2
CGAAGGGGTCAGGCACTATGAGGAAAGGATAATAGGCCTTGCGATCATAAGCTTTCTGGCGACTTCAGCGATCATCGTCACCTTTCTTTTTGTGTTCGTAAACAGGCCCATAAAGAAGTTGATTGCATGGACGCGCAATATAGCACAAGGCGAATATAGCCACCCGATCGATGCGCACTGGGAAGATGAAATCGGCCAGATGGCCCATGCCATAAATTCTATGGCGGCCAGGGTAGGCCAAAAGCAAGAAGAGCTGAACAAGCAAAGAGACGAATATCAGGGGTTATTCGAGCAGGTGCCTTGCTACATCACTGTCCAGAACAGGGATCTCAGGCTTATCCGCTATAACAGGGAATTTGCAAATGCCTTCGATCCATACCCCGGTGGTTATTGCTATGAAATCTACAAAGGCCGGACCGAAGTGTGCACATACTGCCCGGTTCTCGCGACGTTCCAGGACGGAGAATCCCACCTGAGTGAGGAATCGGGAATAACCAGGGATGGCAGGATTTCGACCTGGGTCGTTCGCACTTCACCCATCAGCGATGCCGATGGAAACATCACCGCTGTAATGGAAATGAGTGTTGACGTAACGGAACGAAAGACTCTAGAAGAAGAAATCAGGAAATCTGAGAAGAAGTACCGCGAGATATTCAATAATATTCCCAACCCTATCTTCGTTTTGGACAGGGAACTAAAAATTATCGACTGCAACGATATGGTTTCCGGAGTTTATGGATATCACAAAGAGGATATTCTGCGCAAACCATTTACCGACCTTTTCGAACGGGAAGAAAACCGCGACTTTGCCCAGGAGATCAGAGACTCGGACGCAATGAACCAGGTGCGGCATATTACGAGGGACGGCAGGGTCATATATGTAAACATTCGCGTTTCTCCTTCAGAGTACCTCGGGCAGGAAGCATTCCTTATAACCACTAGCGATATCACCAAGAGACTAATGGCCGAACAGCAACTGATACAGGCGAGCAAGATGGCCACATTGGGAGAAATGGCAACCGCTATCGCTCATGAACTCAATCAACCGCTCTCGGTGATGAAGACGGCTAGCAGCTTCATAATAAAGAAGATCAGGAAGAGCGAGCCGATCAAAGAAGAAACTCTCGAGACTTTGGCCGAAGAGATCGACAGTCATGTGGACAGGGCGTCGGGGATAATCAACCACCTCCGGGAGTTCGGGCGCAAATCGGAGGTGAAGAGAGAAAGGGTGGATATCAACGACGCCGTGGATAGGTCCCTGGCAATTTTCATGCAGCAACTCAGGCTCAGAGAGATTGGAGTGGAAAAGGATTTCCAGGAGGACCTGCCTTTGGTTCTGGCCAACAACAACAGGCTGGAACAGGTGTTTATCAACCTTCTCATAAACGCCAGGGATGCCATTGAAGATAAATGCGAAAAGTTCGGCGATACCATCGAAAAGAGAATCTTCCTCAAAACACGTCTTTGGCAGGGGAAAGTCCGGGTAGAGATTGAAGATACCGGGTTAGGGATTCCCAAACCGTTGCTGGAAAAGATATTCGAGCCATTCTTCACCACAAAGCGGGTTGGCAGAGGTACTGGACTCGGCCTTTCGATAAGCTATGGAATCATTCAGGATTATGAAGGAACCATAAAGGTGGAGACCAGGGAGAATGAAGGATCGAATTTTATTATAACATTGCCTGTTTCGGGTGGCGCATGAAGGCAAATACAATCCTGATCGTAGATGATGAGGCAGGAATCCGAAAGGTTCTCGGCATAACGCTGGCCGACAGCGGTTACGAAGTGCTCACGGCATCCTCGGGAGAAGAGGCGCTGGGCATATTCAAGAATGCCAATCCGCCGATGGTGCTGACGGACATCAAAATGCCCGGAATGGATGGAATTGAGCTCCTCAGGCGAATCAAACGGGACAAACCCGACGCCGAAGTTATCATGATAACCGGCCACGGTGATCTGGAACTTGCGATAAAAAGCCTTCGTTTTGAAGCGTCCGATTTCATAACTAAACCGATAAACGACGATGCGCTTGAAATTGCTCTAAAAAGAGCTCAGGAGCGAATCTGGATGAAGGCCAGACTCCGTGAGTACACCGAGGGGCTGGAGCGCCTCGTGGATGAGAAAACCCGCAAACTGCTCGAGGCGGAAAGACTGGCCGCCGTTGGGCAAACTGTGGCGACCCTGGCCCACGCGATCAAGAACATTATCGGAGGCCTCAAAGGAGGCATATACGTTTACGAAAAAGGCATGGAATTGGACAAAGAGGAATACCGATTCCAAGGGTGGGAGATGGTCAAGGGTAATGTTGAGAAAATAAAGAACCTGGCGCTCGACCTTCTTAATTATGCCAAGCAAAGAGAGCCGGACTACAAACGGGTCAATCCCAATCAGATCGCCAAGGACCTCTACCGGCTGATGCTGGCTCAATCCTGCGAATGCGGAATAAACCTGGTCCTGGACCTCGACGAAACTTTGCCCGAAATTCTTCTTGACCCGGAAGGGATTCACTGCTGCCTGTTAAATCTCGTAAGCAACGCCTTCGATGCCTGCATGGATGTGGAACACGCCGGGGGGCCAAAGGAGGTCGTAATCCGCACGGCGAGGGCGCAAGAAGGGGGTGTCGAGTACGGGGTCATCGATTCCGGATGCGGCATGGATGAAGACGTAAAGGACAAGCTTTTCCGGTCTTTCTTCAGCACGAAAGGAACAAGGGGGACCGGTCTTGGCCTTATGATTACCCAGAAAATCGTGCTCGAGCACGGAGGAGATATAAAAGTGGAATCGGAAAAGGGAAGCGGGACCAGATTTGCGATCAGGCTGGCTGAGCATCCCGGGACAATATAAGGGATAACTTGTTATCCGAGCCAGCAGCGCCCCCCGCCCCGCAGGCGGGCGTGGTGTCGAGATCTCCGGATCCGTAAATCAGAATTCTTTGACGAAAGGACAAAGCCATGGTTGAATACACAAATATACTGTTTTGTACGGATTTTTCCGATGACGCCAATATCGCGTTTCTCCACGCTCTCAGGCTTGCCGCAAAATTCGGCGCGAGGCTGCATATAATCCATATACCTCACTCGCCGTTCGTCTATGCGAAAAACATAGTAGATGAGGACATCCCGGAGGGTAAATCATCCGAAGAAGGCCAGGCCTTTTTCGACCAGGGAATCGTCGATGAGGCTCAAATGAGGCTCAGGCGCGAGTATGAGGGGCGAATGGGGGATTTCAGGTCCTATACGTTCGTAGTTGCATGCGGCTCACCGGAAATTGAGATTATCCGCTATGCCAGGAAAAACAACATTGACCTGATAGTAATGGGTGCTCTGGGCAAGGCGGATGTAGACAAGCTCGAACACGGAAGCACTGTCGCAAACGTATCCAGGTATGCTCATTGCCACGTGATGGCCATAAGGAACCCGTTGAAACAGTTCACCTTACCGATAAAAGGATAATCAGGCGGGCGGCAGGGCCGCAGCCAGGATGGGCGCTGCCTTGCGGCGGCGCTGAAGGGCTAGGCGAGACCGGAGAAGGCGGCAGATTATCCTCCTACCATGGAAGGACCCCTACCATGTCAAAAAGAATTCTGGTAGTCGATGACGAGCAAGACGTAAGGGTGTTCATTACAACCATTCTCGAAACCAGCGGCTTTAAACCCATTGCGGCAAAAAACGGCCAGGAAGGCCTGGAAATGGCCCGGCTTAAGAACCCTGCCTTGATCATCATGGACATTATGATGCCCAAAGAAAGTGGTATCTTCATGTACCGCGAAGTCAAAAAGGACCCTCAACTGAGCGGTATTCCCGTGATCATGGTTTCGGCGATCTCCAAGAAGACTTTCTTTCATTCGCAAAAAGTGGTCGATGAATATGAGGGCGTAAAGATGCCCGAGCCGGCTGCTTATATAGAAAAGCCGCCTGAGGCCGACGAACTCCTGGATGCGGTTCGGAAAATACTGGCTTGATTGCCTGCGGACTGCTTGCTCCAAGCGCTGGAGTCCATCGGCTATTTCCAGCCGCGTGGAATTCCTCCATTGAATGGGTGCAGCCCGGCATTTACCTGTCGTATTGAAGTCCTTGCACGCGTGCTCGAACTGGCTTTCCATAACAGAAAAAGCCTCGTGCAGCAGGCCTCCTGCTACTGCCAAAACCCGTGCGATAGACCTATTTTGTGGTCGGCCTTCGCGCTACGCGCTTGCACTTCGTTAAGGGAGGCCGGGCAAGCCCACTTTACAAAGTGGAGCAGGGCCTTGACACCATTTTCACTTTACTTTCTGATGCGCTTAACATTGTACCAGGAAAACACACTTTGCTAACGGGGCTGCATTCTGATGGCCCCATCCAATCTTATGGTTTCTCCGTTGAGCATGCGGTTTTCAATAATATGCCGGACAAGCAGGGCAAATTCGTACGGATGTCCCAGTCTTTTAGGGAAGGGAACCGTCTTAGCCAGGGCCTCTTGGACCTTTTCCGGTAAGGAAGCCATCATTGGCGTATAGAAAAGCCCTGGCGCTACAGTCATCACTCTGATGCCGTACTCGGCGAATTCGCGGGCAATTGGAAGAGTCATGCTCACGATCGCACCCTTGGAGGCGCTGTAGGCCGCTTGTCCGATTTGACCTTCAAAGGCGGCAGCAGATGCGACATTTATCACCACCCCCTTTTCACCATCTTCATTGGGGGTGTTTCTTGCCATATTTTCGGCAGCCAACCGAATAACATTCATGGTGCCCACCAAGTTTACCTGTAGCACTTTGTTGAAGTCATCAATAGGCATGGGGCCATTCCTGCCGAGTACTTTCATCGGTGTTCCAACACCCGCACAATTGACCGCCACATGGATGGCCCCAAAGGCGTCCATTGTTTTATTCAAGGCTTCCCGGACGTTATTTTCAACGGTTACGTCAGTCTTGCAGAAGATGATGCCGTCTCCCAATTCTGCGGCAAGCTTTCCCCCTTTTTGGCCGTCAAAATCCAGGATGGAAACCTTGGCCCCATGTTCAACCAAATCACGCACGGTGGCCTCTCCTAACCCTGAAGCCCCTCCGGTTACGGCTACGACACAATCTTTTGTCTCCACGACTGACCTCCTTAAAGGGGACTGGGTGGATTTTGGATGGTCCAATCCTCATCTGTGCTCATTGTAGTATCAGCTTGAGGTCTTATCTTTCAGGAAATGCCGCACGGCTTCGGGAGAAGTCCCAACTGCCGTAACTGCATTTTTGAGTTGAAACTCGTTGCAAGTGAACTTCTGACACCAATATTTGAGCTCATTCTGTTCGTGAGGATTGACTCTGTTATTAGCGAAAGGCCCTCGCTTGGCTCTGATAGCAGACATGATATCTCTCCGTGTCAAAGTGTTACAAATTGTTCGGCCCATGTGAAAAGATGGCCCACAACGGGTACCCCCAGGTTGCAAAACGACGGATAAACTATATCAGATTGCGAAAAGAAAGGATACGGCACGCGAGCGATTCTCTGTTCCTATACTTCCATTTTGTCCCATACACTAATGGCCGTGACACCAGGAGTAAAATCCGGCCTGGCAATTAAGGTCTGCGAAATCGTGTCATGGGAGGTTGCTTTAATAAAATAATAGATGTATAGTACATTTCAACAAGATTTGGTGGATCGAATTCGATACCTTCGATCTTCCCTGCCATCAAATCCCCATCGGTCACTGACCCACTGCCCCTGCAAAGATTACATCTGCGACAGCAACCTGGTTGGCGACGATGATTTTGGCGCCGGCCGCACAGGTGCACTTAGTGCAAGCCCTGTCGTGAGGTGCGCCCTGGATTAGCGTCCATTCGGAAACGTCCGATGAGACACTTGCAGTTTTGAAACGAATTAGATACTTTAGCCGAGTTTCCGAATCGGGGTTTTCCTGCATTTTGCAAGAAAAGGCCACTGCCGGCAGCCACCTTTGGATCAAACACCTACAGATCCGGAAACATCAAGGATTTCAGCTTATATGACTTTTGACAGTTTACATCTGACCCAACCCATCCTGAAAGCTCTGTCGCAATGCGGTCACCACACCCCCACTCCAGTGCAGGCACAGACAATTCCGAAAGTACTTGCCGGACGTGACGTTATCGCTTCGGCCAATACGGGAACCGGTAAAACAGCCGCGTTCGTTCTGCCAATGCTCCAGCGCCTATCCGCCCCTCAGGCCGTTCCGGGCAAGGGACTGCGCGCCTTGGTGCTCACACCGACGCGCGAACTTGCCACCCAGATTCTGCAGGCCGCGCGGACCTACTCAAGATATCTCAAAGTACACAGTATCGCTATCTACGGCGGAATGCCGTTCGGCGATCAGATCAGGGCCCTGTCCCAGTTGCCGGCCATGATCATTGCCACTCCGGGAAGGCTTATCGACCACATTTGGCGCGGCCGAATCGATCTGTCGAATGTCGAGATCCTGGTCCTTGACGAAGCCGACCGCATGCTCGATATGGGATTCATCGATGATGTGGAATTCATATCGGACGCCATGCCGGAAGCCTGCCAGACCCTGCTGTTCGCCGCCACAATGGGCGAGGCGCCAACAAGGCTGGCGCGAAAATTTATGAAAAATCCTGATCGTATTGAAATTGCCCAGGGCAAAATAACTCTCGACAAGATCGAGCAACGGTTGCATTTGGCGGACGGCCTGCAGCACAAGAACCGGCTGCTGAAGCATCTTTGCGCTGACACAAATGTTACACGGGCCATTGTCTTCTCGGCCACAAAGCGAGACGCCGACAGCCTGGCCAGGCAACTGGGCGCCCAGGGGTACGCTGTGGCCGCTCTGCACGGGGACATGACTCAGAGCGCCCGGAACCGTACCATGGAGAATATGAGGCGGGGCAAGATCAGAGTACTGGTGGCCACCGACGTTGCCGGGCGCGGGATTGACATAACCGGCGTCAGTCACGTCATTAACTTCGATCTGCCGCGCTGCGCCGAAGATTACGTAAACCGCATAGGCAGGACGGGACGTGCCGAAGAGTCAGGCATCGCGATCTCCCTTGCCTCACGCGCCGATCTCCCATACCTGGACCGCATCGAGCGCTACATCGGGCAAAATTTGACAATTCACGTAATTCCCGGTCTGGAGCCAGCTCACGGATTGATTAGCTCCGGTAAGCCAAAGGCGGGCCATAACGGCGCAGGCAAAAAGCCAGGCGCGGG
>OMSV01000205.1:7182-18350 GCA_900290385.1 Syntrophobacter sp. SbD2
TGGCGCAGGCAAAAAGCCAGGCGCGGGCGGCCGCCAGACCTTTGGCCGCCGTCCAGTGCCCAGGCTTCCAGCGGCACGTTCAGGCAAGTGATAATACCAACGTCTCATGATACAGATTAGAAATGTCACCAAGTGGTACGGGGATTTTCAGGTGCTTTGCGACATAAACGAGGTAATAGGCCGCGGGCAAACAGTGGTGATTTGCGGTCCAAGCGGTTCCGGAAAGAGCACTCTTCTTCGATGTGTCAACGGCCTGGAGCCTTTTCAGAAAGGTGAGATCCTTGTAGACTCCATTTCGGTCACAGACCCCAAGACCAACCTATACAAACTGCGCCAAAAAATAGGGATGGTTTTCCAGCGCTTCGAACTCTATCCGCACATGACCGTCATGGATATGGTCTCCTTGGCTCCGATGAAAGTGAAAAAGAAATCGACAGGGCGCTGGCGATGGAGCCCGAATACCTGATGTTCGACGAACCGACTTCCGCACTGGACCCCGAGATGATCCACGAAGTTCTTGAGGTCATGATCGATCTGGCAAAAGAGGGAATGACTATGCTTGTGGTGAGCCATGAGATGGGATTTGCCAGGGAGGTCGCCGATGAGATAATCTTCATGGACGGGGGGCGTATAGTCGAACGCGGGACCGATGAGGAGTTCTTTAAGAATCCCAAACACCAGAGGACCAGGGATTTCCTCAACCAGATCCTTAAGTAGACGAAAATCTATGGAAAAAGGCTACACTTTGAGACACCGTGTATAAAGCTACTCCGCCTTTGCATAATCAGGCAGGCGGAACCTCAGGACGCGCCCTGGATCGCGCGGGGCCTTCAGCGGATGCTCGTTCCATGTCATGTGAATGCACCCGGCGTTGCCGATTACGACCTGTAAATCCCTATCGGCAGCCCACTCCATCCGATCTCCCGCGTGGAGCACCGCTCTTTGGGTTTCCTTATCGTCGATTGTTACCTCAATCCAAACATCATCGTCGGTTTCCACAGCGAACTTATTCGGGAGGCGGTTTTCCTCCTCAGTGCCCTGGACCGGTTCGTCGTCCGCTACGGCCTCAGTGGAGTTGCTAAAAGCAAGGTGGGCCGGAGCACCGGCACCCGGTATGACATCTTTTTCCAATGCTTCGCCGGCCTGTTCCCCCCTGTTTTCGGGCACTGCGGCTCCGTTGGCCGCCATTTGCGAATCCCTTATGTGAATCTCGGCCTTTCTTATCGCCTCATCGGATTTCTGCCAATCAGCTCCGGGCTTCTTGATCCGGACGCTCGGGCCGGGCGCCAGACGCTCCTGCAAGTCGGCAGGGATCTCCTCCTGGGTGAAAACCCTGTCTGCATCCGGCGTGGCAAAAAGCTTTGAGCGTCTTTCCGCTACCCACATACCGCCGTAGAAAAGGGCTGCAGAGATCAAGAACAGGGCGAAAAGCGGCAGGCTGATCATCCTGCGCTTCTGGTGCATCAACTTCATCTGCTGCCCGTATTTCCTTATTCCTGCATCCTGGGTATTGTATCTTTCAATATCATAGTAGAACTTTCGGATCACAGGCTCAGGTTCTATCTCGAGAACGCGGCAGTAAGCGCGGACCATATTCCGGATGAAAACAGTAGAGGCGCCGAATCGTTCAAAGTCGCATGCCTCAAGGGAAACGAGCATACTCACATTGATTCCGCTCCGCTCGGAAACGGTTTCCAGCGTCAGATTTCGATCCAGCCTTTCAGTCTTGAGAAACGCTGCCAGCTTTTTCATCTCATTATGTTCTCTAAAGACTTATTTGGATGAAAGCCCTTGATTCAAGGTCACGGACCCACTCTTCAAACTTGCGGTTACATTCCTTCTCGTACAGAGTTCTTCGAACTTTTTCGCGCAAATCCGGGTCTGATTTTGCAACCGGTTCGCTGCCGATGTCATATAGTTTGGCAATGTAATATCCGCCAGGTCCCTGTATCAGACCGGATACCTGGTTCTTTCCCAGATTGTGGATCCCTTGGGCGATAAAGGGGGCGAGTTCATCGGCCCCCAGATATCCGACGTCCCCCCCTTCCTGTGCGGAGGATCCCTTCGAATACTGTTTGGCCATACTTTGAAAATCGGCCCCCCCTTTGAGCTTTTCAAGTATTTCACGGCCTGTTTTCTCAGCCTCTTCGGGCTTTGTTGCGTGTTTATCGCCGACCGGAAGTATGATCAAACCCAGATGGACCTTCTGAGCGGTCAAAGCCGACGCTGCATTCTCTCCCTTGAGAAAGGCATCGACCTGCTGATCGCCGATCAGCACCTTCGACTTGCAGACCTGATCCAAGAGACGCTGGCGTTCCATGTCTTTCTTTACCTGCAAGCGAAATGCATCGAGGGTCTGGCCGTTAGCTTTCAGACTGGCCTCAAGCTGTGCTATGGTTCCATGGCTTTGCGCCAGAATTTGTTGGATTCTACCTTCCACCTCGGCATTGGTGGCTGTAACCTTAAGCCGCTCTGCTTCCATATCGGCGAGTTTCTGCCGGATCAACTGGGTCAGGACCTCGCGTTCAACTTTCGCCTTATTTGCGGGATCGGTAGCATCCAGCATCTGCATGTTTTTTTCCATCAGTTTAATCTGCTGCTGCAGTTCGCTGTAAAGAATTATCTCTCCGTTGACGTTGGCTACGATGCGGTCAACCGTTTCGGCTCGCGCCGTTGCACATGTAATAGCGCCGGCGAGAATTATGCAAACCGCAAAAGTTAAAACTCTATTAAGACTCATACTACCTCCCGACTTGCTCCCTGTATACATCCAGAGGCTCCTTCGACATCTCTCACGGGCAGAGGCGGCCTGCCCGAGCAGAGCAGCACGAAAGGACGCCGAGGCTGATTTTTTTGTTAATGAGATTCGCTGCCTGTAGCACATTCATTTAGTTCTTGCAAGATTCTTTTAAGTCTGAGGATTCTTTGTGGAAAGTTGCGACCCCAAATTTCCACCTTTAACTTGCGTTCCGATTCCGGGGCGAAGTTTAGCTTCTTTTTCTCGAAAAAAGAGATCGCCGGCCAGATATCCACACCTTGCGCGAACGATAGAATGAAGTTGTCCTGGTCTCCATCCAGGCGGACAACTTTGAGCCGTTTGAGAAGGAGCCGCATCATCGCCATCAAAATGAGGCTTTTGACCGTTTCCGGCAATGGACCGTAACGGTCTCTCCATTCACCGGCGAGGTCTTCTATGGACTGCTCGTCGGCCAGCGTAGCGAGACGTTTGTACGCGATAAGCCTCTGGTCCGTATCGCAAATGTAGTCTTCGGGCAGAAAGGCGGAAACCGGGAGATTTATCTCCGTTTCGATTGCCTCGGCTTGTGATTGGCCACCCCTCATGATCTTTATAGCTTTTTCGAGAAGCTCCAGGTAAAGCTCGTAGCCGATCGCCGCGATATGCCCCGACTGCGATGAGCCCAGAATGGCGCCACCCCCGCGAATTTGAAGGTCGTTCAGCGCAATCTTGAAGCCGGCGCCCAGTTCGCTGAAGTCGAGAAGTGCGCGCAGTCTCTTCTGAGCATCCCTGCTGATTAAGGTTTCGCCTGGAATGATGAGATAGGCGTAGGCCTGCTCGCTCGATCGGCCCACCCGCCCCCTGAGCTGGTAAATCTGGGCAAGGCCGAACTTGTCGGCCCGATTGATTATGATGGTGTTTGCGGCTGGAATGTCGAGACCCGATTCGATGATCGTGGTACATACCAGGACGTCAATTTTTTTGTGAATGAAGTCAAGCATGACGCTTTCCAGGTCCCGCTCCCTCATCTGCCCGTGGGCCACGGAAATCCGCGCCCCCGGGACCAGGACTGCGAGCCTGGCCGCCATCTGCTGAATAGTCTGGACGTGATTGTGCACAAAAAAGACCTGACCGCAGCGGTTGATCTCACGATGGATCGCCTCGCGGATAGCGAACTCGTCGTAATTTGTCACGTAGGTTTCAATAGCGCGCCTATCCTGAGGAGGCGTTTCAATGGTGCTGAGGTCACGAATTCCGGCAAGAGCCATGTGCAGCGTCCTCGGAATTGGGGTCGCGGTAAGCGTCAGGACGTCCACCGATGTTCGCAGCTTTTTCAACCTTTCCTTATGCCGGACTCCGAATCTATGCTCCTCATCGATTATCAGCAGCCCGAGGTCCTTGAAAACGACATCCTGCTGCAGGAGGCGATGCGTGCCGATCACAATATCGATCGAGCCTTTCTTGAGCCCGTTGAGGATTGCCTTTTGCTGGGCGGCCGACTTGAATCGGCTAAGAGAGGCAACATTGACCGGGAACCCTTCGAATCGTTCTTGGAAGCTCTCGTGGTGCTGTTCGGCCAGGACCGTTGTCGGGACCAGCATCGCCACCTGCTTTCCATCCATGACAGCCTTGAATGCCGCACGCAGAGCGACTTCTGTCTTTCCGTAGCCCACATCGCCGCAAATCAGGCGATCCATCGGGCGCTTCGAGATCATGTCATCCAGGACATCCTCGATTGCCTTGACCTGGTCCGGGGTTTCCTCGAAGGCAAAGGTAGTCTCAAATTCCTGAAAATAATGGTCGGGGGCCGTAAAAGAATGGCCTTCCCCCACCTGCCGAATCGCGTAGAGATCCAACAGCTCCTCAGCCATTTTCTCGGCCGACTCTCTTGCCTTCTTCTTGGCTCTTTCCCAGCATTTGCCGCCCAGCTTGTCGACTTGGGGTTCCTGGCCCTCCAGGCCCATGTATTTCTGGACTTTCTCGAGTTTATCCACGGGGACGTAGAGTTTGTCGGCGTCCTGGTAGGCAATGAGCAGAAAATCGTTTTCTGCACCGCCTGCGTTCAAATGCGCCAGCTCTTTATAGACACCGATCCCGTGGTCGACGTGAACAACGAAATCTCCATGGTGCAAGTCCTGAAAGGAATTGAGGAAAATGCCCGCAACCGGTTTGCGCCCCCGCTGGCGCGACCGCCTCTCGAATATTTCATCTTCGGCTACTACGGCCAGCATCTCGGCCTGCCAGAAAAACCCGTTGCTGAGTGGCCCATGTATTATCTTCACGAGGCTGGATCTGAATGACTCCTCACCGAAACCACGGTCGCTTACCACCGATTCTATCCCGTAGTTTTCCAGGAGTTCGGCGATTCTTGCAGCGCGCTCCTTGTGGGAGCAGATCAGGTAGACAGAGGCGCTTTCGTCGATCCACCTCCGGAACCGTGCGGCAAGAGGATCGAGCAGTCGCTCCCTGTTTTCGTGCGCCTTGACCGCGGCAGCAAGCTCGGTGTGAGGGACCGTTCCGAGGTCGAATACCGTTGTGGCGTCCTGGGGTTCCGAAAGCGAGTTGCAAAGAAGCTGTTGGAAGCGGCAAGCGGCCTCAAAGGATTTTTCGGGTTCGTCGTAGAGTTCGTTCGGGCGCCTTCTCCATTCGTTTTCCGAAGCTCCCTCATCCCATGCCCGCAAAAGCTTTGCCCACTGCCAATCCATCTCCCGGCGCACCTGAACCGCGTCGGCCCAAATCAGGATAGCGTTTCGGTCAAGGTAATCCCAAATGGAGGCCGTCTGTTCAAAAAAAACCGAAAAAACAGACTCAAAAGCACCCAAATGGTATCCTTCCGCAATCCTGTCGAGCCATATGTTCCCGGCGGCCGGCGAGAGCAGATCCTTCTTTACGTCCTCGTAGACAGCGTCCTGTGCCCGCTGCCTGGCTTCCGCATCCAGGACGATTTCGCTTGCGGGCAGGATAACCGCGTCTTCCAATGCGCCCATCGAGCGCTGAGTAACCGGGTGGAAGAGGCGGATGGACTCCAGTTGGTCCCCGAAAAACTCGAATCGCAACGGCCAGCGGTAAAGAGGCGCATATACGTCGAGCACGCCGCCCCGGCGGCTCAAATCGCCGTAATCCTCAACGAGCGATACCCGGAAGAACCCGCGCTCGATCAGGCCTCGCATAAAACCCTCCGGGTCGGCGCTTTGCCCCGCAAGCTTGTGATCCATATTGGCAACAAGAACCTCAGGTGGGATAACACGCTCAATTAGAGCAAGAGCGGATGTAACCACCACAAGCGGAGAGGGCGCGGCGCGCAAAGCGTAGAGGCCTTCGATCCTGCGTGCTGTTGTTTCGGCTTTTCCGAGTGCCTGGGCCTTGTGACCGGTGCGTGAAGG
The DNA here is from genome assembly GCA_900290385.1 of Syntrophobacter sp. SbD2. The sequence continues at coordinate 13,303 of OMSV01000205.1, forward strand.
CAAAAACCAGACCCGCCGTCCCAGCGGCGCGGCGCCGTTTTCCTCCTGCCCCCTGCCCGCGAAAAGACAAATCATCTCGGTGAATCTTTCGGCTTCCCTGTCAGTCGGAGCGACAAGCACGAAAGGTTTTCGAATCTGCCTCATGGCCATCGCGATCAGGTAAGCCAAAGCTGAAGGCTGGACACCTCTGATAACCGCCGACTCTTCAGACTTTCTCAAAAACGAAACGACCTCTCCGGATGCGGATTTAAAATACGGTCCGGCAATTCGCTCTTCAGATAATTCAAAATGCGCTTCTCGAGATTCGGGGAATGTCATTATTTTGCCGAAAATCCTTAAAGATTCTGGTACAAAAGAATTGGGCTAACTCCGAGGGGGCCCTGTGGAACTTGCAGGAACGGGGCCACGCCCGGGATTTTCCAATCAAACTTTAATTATACCACACATTAGTCACTCTTGATCCGGAAACACAAATTGCCTTTACTCTAGCAGCGCGCCATGCGCGCGATCAACTCCCTGGTTGCGCAATGTTGCACGAATTGGTATCCATCCGCAAACATCCTTGGGACAATAAAACTTTCGAGGCAGAGAATGGACGAAAATCAATTACAAGAATACCTAAGGCAAATACCGGGCGTAGATGCCGTCCTGGAAATGGAAGCTGTCCGGGATGCGCTCTCCCGCCATCCACGCAAGCTGGTCCTGGACGCAATACGTGAGGAACTCGATGAGACCAGAAAACGGATATTGCAATCTCCAGGGTCTGCATCAGCAATAGATCCCTCTGAGCTTGCCCGCTCGATAGCGGAGCGCGCGGATCGACTTGCGGCTTTTACTCTGCGCCCGGTTGTAAACGCAACCGGAATAGTGATTCACACAAACCTCGGCCGCTCCCTTCTTGCGGAAGAAGCCCTCGCGAGACTTCAGACAGTTTGCCGTGGCTACAGCAACCTCGAATACGATCTCCAGTCGGGCGAACGGGGATCCAGACACGTTCACGCTGAGGCGGTCCTTCGTGAACTGACCGGCGCTCAAGCCGCACTGGTCGTAAATAACAACGCGGGAGCGGTCTTCCTGGTTCTCAACACGCTCGCCATGGGCCGCGAGGTTGTGGTCTCCAGAGGTCAGTTGGTCGAAATCGGGGGATCTTTCCGGATTCCGGACGTAATGAACTCAAGCGGCGCAATACTAAGAGAGGTGGGCACAACCAACCGCACGCACCTCAAGGATTATGTGTCTGCCATTACCGGCCAGACCGCCCTGCTCATGAAGGTGCATACCAGCAATTACAGGATCGTGGGCTTTACAAAAGAGGTCCCGCTCCATGAACTGGCAACCCTGGGACGCGAACGCGAGCTGCCGGTCGTGGAAGACCTCGGAAGCGGATGCTTCATCAATTTGACCCCGTTTGGACTACACGGCGAAATAACGGTGCAGGAGACCGTCCGGGCAGGCGCCGATCTGGTCACCTTCAGTGGCGACAAGTTGCTCGGAGGCCCCCAGGCTGGCATCATAGTCGGCAGGAAGGACCTGATCGAAAGGTGCAGACAAAATCCAATCACGCGCGCCCTGCGGGTTGACAAAATGACGCTGGCCGCCCTCGAAGCGACTTTGAGGCTATACAGAGACCAACGGCAGGCGTTGGAGAAAATTCCAACGCTCGCGATGATAGCCCTTTCTCCAGAAGAATTGAACTCCCGTGCAGAACAGCTCGCCTCAGCCATTCAAGCGGCGGACCGCAAAGCAGCGCTCCGGGTCGAAGTCCGTCGGGGCTTTTCACAGGTTGGCGGTGGTTGTCTTCCTGCCCAGGACTTGCCAACTTTTGTTGTGGCAGTCGAATCCGGCGATTTCAGCCCGAATCAAATCGAGAAATTCCTTCGCCAAAACGATCCTCCCATCATAGGGAGAATCGAATCCGATCATTTCATTATGGACCTGCGCACCCTTATACCCCAACAATTTGAGATAATCGCACCCGCATTCGGGCGCATGGTGGAAACGCTCTAGGAGCGCGCCCCCGGATCGGGTCCGGAGCAGGCGATGCGCGCTCTGAACTCCACAGGTCGCAGCACCTCATAAAGGCTGCGCCAAATCCTTCCAGCAAAAAAACAAAACCTGCCTTCGATTCCGAATCGAATGGCAGGTTTTGCATAGCCCCGATTTTCGACGATCTCTCAAGGAGGCAGCATACTGACTTGCCAAAACTATTCCGTTTTTTCAGGTGCGGCGGCTTCCTTCTTCTTGCTGGTCTTCTTCTTGCTGGTCTTCTTGCTAGTTTTCTTAGTAGTTGCTTTTTTGGTCGTTTTCTTTGTCTTGGCTGGCTTCTTTTGTGCCGGCGCCTTCTCTTCCGTGCCGGCTGCCCCCATTGTGTCGTCAGTCCCTGCCGCAATCACGATAGGGGATGCCACCATTGTCGCCCCAAATAAAATAGCGGTGATGATTGAAAGAACCTTACCCTTCATATTCTAATTCTCCTTTCCTCCTGCGAAAATAATGCCGCCCCCTTGAGAGAAGGGTCAATCGTTCCACCCATTCTAAGGAGAAAATTTAAAATATACAAATCAAGAATTTGCTCAAAATCATTTTTTTTTATTTTTTTTCTCGCTGCCGGTTTTGCCGGACTTTGCCGTTGAGTCTTTCTTTACGGCGCTCTTCTTGCCAGACTTTTTTTCTTTCTGAGAACCCGAAGGCTTGCTCGCCTTTTTTGCGCTCTTTCCGGCAGATTTTGCACCCTTTTTGGACGACTGGGCGCCTTTGCCGGTTGCGGTATGCGAGGACTTTGATCCCTTTGGTGCCGATGCTTTAGCTGAAGCTTTCTTTTTCCCGGCTTTTTTTGAAGCGAGCCCGGATTTTTTCTTCCCGGATTTTCGATGTGCTGATTTCTTGCCCGTCTTTTTCGAACTCTTCATCCCGCTCGACTCGGCGCCGAACGAAGGCTTGCCGTTCACTTTCGGCTCGATGGTCGAAGGATTGTATTCGTCTTTCAACAGGCGGTGATATTGTTCCTGGAGCTCGCGCACTTTATCGTTTACCTGGCTGTCTTCCTGTTGGGCAAAGCAGCCGAATGCAAAAACGGCCGAAATTGAGACAACGGCGGGCAACATGAGTATTTTACGCAATCTCATGGGAACTCCTCTGCTCGAAAACCTTCTTGATCCCGTCGATGGGGATACGACCGCCCCTCGATAGTTCTAGTTCAGTTTTTGGTTTCTGTTTCCTAGCGGATGGCAAATATAGCATAACCCAAGATATTTACAACGGCTGGCTGGAAGTTTGGACGAGCTGGTGAAACAATGATTCGCGTTTTGTTAGATTTTTTTGACCTTGCGACTCTTTGACATCGTTCGACAGTCGAGTTATTGTCCAAGCCGGTTTACCATGACTTGAATTAACCTCAGCATCTCATGTCCCGTTGCGACACCTAAACCATGAAAAGATCCGGTGGGAGGGCTAAGCGGAGCGCAGCCCACCATGCCTTTTCCAAGCAGAGACGCAGAGCGCGCAGAGACAAAAACCACGTAGACAGGATTTACAGGATTATGAACTCTACACCTCGCGGAGCGTCTAATTACAGATGGAGAGAGACGTGCCACCTGTGCGGTCTTCCGGCGAGAAGTTCGAATATTTCTCAGCCGGTTGCGGGCAGGACGGTACATTTTTGCTGCCTGGGCTGCATGTATGTCTTCCAGGTTCTTTACAACGGCCCCGGTGGTATCGCCGACGATTACCGGAATACCGATCTCTACAGAGCTTGCGTTTCAGCGGGCCTCATTCCATCGGGACAGGCCGAAGACAAAAACGCTCCGTTATCCCGGCCTGACCCCGCCGGGCCCACCAACCCGGGTCAGCACCTCGACCGTCCGCCGCCGAAGGCAGCGGGCGACCCGGCTGGCGGTCCCACCGCCGCCCTGATCGAGGAAGGACTCTCGGAGGAACTTTCCATCCGGATCGAAGGAATGTGGTGCGTAGCCTGTGCGTGGCTCATCGAACATCTTGTGAGCAAAATGGACGGAGTGCTGAGCGCCGGAATCTTCTTTTTTTCGGACATAGCCCGCATCAGGTACATGCCCCATCTCGTCCAGCCCGAAACTATCATGGAGAGTATCTCCCGGCTGGGCTACAGGGCCTCTCCGGTCGAATCCCCGCACGATTCCGGCCAAAGCAGAAATCTTGTCGTCAGGCTGGGGATTTCAGCGATCCTCAGCATGAACATAATGATGATCACATTTGCTCTGTGGGCCGGTTTATTCGAACAGATCGGACGAGAGGGAGCGGCGCTTTTCTCATATACGCTCTGGGTGATCGCCTCACCCGTCGTTTTTTATGCAGGCTGGCCGATCCTGTGCAATGCTTTCCGGAGCATCCGGCATCTGAGCGCCACCATGGACACGCTCATAGCGACCGGCGTGCTCTCGGCTTATTTTTACAGCGTCGCGGCGACGTTGCGGGGAAGCCTTCATGTATATTTCGATACTGCCTCGATGCTCGTCACACTCGTTTTGCTTGGAAGATTCATCGAAATTCGGGCAAAGGAGAAGATTTCCAGTACGATCACTGCGCTTTTTCACGCAGCGAGCGGGAAGGCCCGAATCTCAAAGGACGGCAGGGAAATCTGGACGGCGTCAGACAAGGTTTCCAGGGGCGATTTGTTCATGGTCTTTCCCGGCGAACGCTTACCGGTTGACGGACGTATCTTTTCAGGGGAGGCCGTTCTGGACGAATCCGTAATAACCGGGGAATCGCGCCCGGTAACGAAGAGACCCGGAGACGACGTGTCTGCCGGATCGCTCGTGCTGAATGGAGAGGCGAAATTTCAGGCCGACCGTGCGGGTGGCGAGAGTTCCCTCACCCAGTTGATTACATTGATTCAGGAAGCGCTTTCCACCAAGAACCGATTCGAACTGTTCGCAGACCGCCTCATGCGGGTACTGGTACCGGCCGTGCTGGCGCTCTCGGCTTGCATACTGATCTTTCTTCTCGCCTCCTCTGCGCCGGCGGGCGAAGCTGTCTTGCGGGCGTTAACCGTACTAGTCATAACATGTCCCTGT
>OMSV01000203.1:0-2028 GCA_900290385.1 Syntrophobacter sp. SbD2
AAGGCCTGATGCCTGTGTGTTCACGATGCTGCGGGCTGATGGGATACTGAAAGTGAATGGGGTCCATGTCAACACCGATTACGAACTTCAATTGAGATCTGGACACTTACCCGCCGTTTCCAAGAGCACGTTTTCAGTAAGTTTCACGATTTGCCTCAGAGAATAATGCCGGATTGCCCGCTCTCGTGCTTTAAGGCCCATTTCATTCCTCAGTTCGGAATCTCTCAGTATCCTGAGCAGGGCTTCGGCGAGTGCCACGGGATCGCGGGCGGGGACAAGGAGGCCGGTGATCCCATCCTCAACCAGTTCCGGAGCGCCTCCGGCCCTGGAGACAACAACCGGCAGCCCCATCGACATCGCCTCGAGCACTGCATTAGGAAATCCTTCCGACCTGGAAGGGAGCGCGTATACCCAAGCCCCGCTCAAATAAGGCCTCACATCCCGTGTCCCGAAAATATGGGTGATACATTCACCGAGAGAATTAGATTCGATGAACTGACGGAACCTGCCCCTCAAATAACCGTCTCCGACAACAATCAGGCGGGCTTCGGGAATCTTTTCGAGCACCTGCTTAAAAGCGCGAAGAAGGTTCAGAGGGTCCTTTTCCTTAACGAGACGGCCCACATAGACTATTGTTGGGAGCAGGTCCTTGGGCCGGGCATCAGGAGCGAAATAGTTATCATCCACCCCGTTCGGAATGACTGCAATACGATTCGGGTCCACACCGTGTATTTTAACGATGGATTTCTTCAGGGCTTCAGCGTTCGCTATGATGAGATCGCTCAAGAACCAGAGCAAAGCTTCCTATTGCTGATCATTGTACCCCCGCCAACTCGATGCGATGACGGGGATCCCAATTATCGATCCTAGAAGCCGCCCCCAGATGTTCGGAACTGCAGTGATCGTGTACAGGATTCCGGGTCTTGCCTTCTTTAGCCTGAAGTAAAGCCGGCCAAGGGCCCTCGGAGTCACCCACGAATCTCTGGTGAGATAGACAACCTTGTGACCCATGGCCATGGCCATCGGGGCCATATCATCGCCGTTTCGCAGCACCCATAGCTCCAGGTCAAACAATTCTCTATCGAGATGCTCAAGAAGATGCAACGCATAGCGCTGGGAGCCGCCAAACTCCAGGTCTTGAACAAGCAGGACCGTCTTTATTGGAAAGGATTTTGCCAAGCTCATGGATTATGCAGTCCGCCGGCTTTTTCCAGGAACAGATCGAAAATCCTGCCGTGGTTGGCAACCGGATCAAATTTCTTGAGAACCAGTTCCCTGCCCTTCTCGGCCATCTCCAAAGCCGCGGACCTGTCGCTTATCACCTTCCGGATGGCGTCGGCCAGGGCCGGCGGGTCTTTTTGGCGCACCAGCAGACCGGTTTCATTATTTATAATGACCTCCGGTATACCGCAGACATTCGTTGAAACCACGGGCAAACGATGCATCAAGGCTTCCATGATGACGGTGGGCAACCCGTCCCTGTCACCTGACTTATGAATGGCGCTGGACATTACAAAAATATCGGCCGAACAAAAAAGCTCCGAGACTCTGTCGTGGGGAACAAATCCCGGATAAGATATATGGGGTTTCAGGCCTAAGCGATACGTCCAATACTTCAGTTGAAGCCTTCTTGGGCCATCTCCGGCAAGGGTGAGGTGAAAATCGAGGCCGGATTCTTTCAATATCCCGCATGCGTGAAGAAGAACCTCAAAGGCCTTTATTCTATCAAAACGCCCAAGAGCGAGCAGTTGGTATGGTGGCTTCATAGCCACCGGGGCATCTTTGAAAGACCCTGAAGCAATGCCGTTATAAATTCCGTAAATCTTCGAAGCAGCCTGAGGCAAAAAGCTATTCAGATAGGGGACATTTGTCATGTTCTCGGAGGTCACGAAAAGGCTGTCTCTGATTTTTTCCTTCAGAGCGCCGTCGGGCGGATAGATGTCGCCGGCCCTGCCGGCAAAGCTGAACGGTATGCCGGTGAGCCTGGATGCTATCCAGGCAGCCATTGCGGGTCCCATGGCCCATGTT
>OMSV01000203.1:2038-9705 GCA_900290385.1 Syntrophobacter sp. SbD2
TGGATGTGATCGAAATCTTGCTTTTCGAACATCCTGGCAAGAGTAAAGGCGCACAGGAAAGCGAAGATGTTTTCGCCCCCGAATTCCAGCGATTTCCATTTCCGGATCGGGACCGTCCTGAACAGTTCCCATACCAGCTCCGGCTTTTTCCGGCGCCAGTAGGCGATATCGCCCGGCAGCCGCTTCAGGACGGCAATTCCCAGGCGCTTGACGTCCCCGTAGGCCTGCATCTCCGAAGATAGTTTCCTGCTCAATTGTCCGTAAATGGTGAAGACTTCGACAGGCAGGCCGAGTCGTCGCAAATTGACGACTTCCCGGAAGATAAAGGTTTCGGAAGGCTTAGGAAACCATAACAGAATGTAAGCGATTTTAGGAAGTTTCAAATCGATATAGCCTAGGTTTAGGATTTTATTTCGGTTTCTCTAAGTTTTGCATTTAATTTTGCAGCTATTCTTTCATTCCCGCAGAAATTTTTCTTGCCGATGTTGCCCCGGTATTCGGCGAGCTTTTCCTCAAAACGCGATAAACACGAAATGTGCGGAACAGCGTCCAGAGAATAGTCACCGTAATTAAGCTTCCTGACCATATGAGCGTTGAAAAACTGCTCATATGCCATATGAATCGGATAAGAAAAAATCGGTTTCCCAAGAAAAAGGGCTTCTGAGATAAGGTTATGGCCTCCATTGCATATAACATAACGACAGGTTGCAAGGTCCCTCAAAAGGCCGATTCTGGATGGCGACCTGAAAACGATGTTCCTGCTGCCGGGCTTTTCTCCATGGCCGTAGACTGTGTAACGATTTCCTGTTTTTTCCAGCTCGGGGACCAGTTTTCTGAAAGTCGGGGAGGTCTGGTAGACCAAAACATGCTCTCCGTCCGCAGGCCTGACATCTCTTAGGTCCTTTCGCAAGACCGGGGGAAAAACGTCCGTAGTCTTAGGATCTCGCGGCGGCAATTCGTAAAATGAGCTTATGAAATAATGATCGGCCTTGCTAAACATCAATTTCAGAGGCAGCGCATAAAGAAATCGGCTGAGCATCTGCCCCCTTGGAATTTCAAATCGAAGTTTGGTCAGAAAATGCTGATTGTCGAAGCTGATGCACATAATCCCCAACTCCCTGGCGATAATAGCAGTAAAGTATTCGTAGGCCGTTATGGCCAGGCAGGGTGAAAATCTCTCGATTTGTCCTATAATCCGCTTAACAGAAGGGTTTCTTCCAAACAGGACTTTGTATCCGTTCCTGATAGTGGCTGCAATGTCAACCTTGTTATTAGCATAAAAAGTTGCAGGGACAGGGACTTCCAAGAACGAAAATCCCATTTTGACAACTTCTCGGACCGTCCCGGCGCCCAGGAACAGATACTCGTGTTGAGGGGCCTGTTCTGCGAGGGCTAAAGCCAGGCTCAAATGTCCGTAGGCATCACCCATTACTCCGACAATAATCCTGGCCAAATTAAAAAAACCCTCCGGCCCGCATCAATACCGATGCCGGCAGAATCGATAACGCTCGGCTAAATCAATTGTATAATCGCATAATCCCATAAAGCAGGTCAATGTTCCGAAGCAGGTGAACAAACCTTGAATCGTCACGGTCCGCCAGTCCTGTGCCCTCTCTTCGCATACGGGTTTGCAGCTACAAACCCGGTACTAACTCTTTCGAATGATTTCCTTCACCTTCCCACCCCATGTCACCCGGTATGAGATGCCCCGCCACGAAAGCAAATTGCTAAACCATGTGCCTGCATAGCACAGGACGGCCATGAAATTGGCGGCTAAGACGGCCGGGATCCATCTCCATATAGGAATATCTTCATGAATGAGGGTTCGCCATTTCATGCTGATGGCCAAAAAGGCTGCCAGGAATGCGCATCCGGCAACGGTCATGTACTTAGGGGCGAACCCCATAATTCCGGCTGCACAAGCGAGACCTGCCAGAAAAGGTGCGCAAAGAAGATGCGCCACAATAGCCGAGGCAGCCCAGGTGGCCGGCTGGCAGACCTTTAGGAAAAAAAGCTGTCTTTTGAGCCATCCATACCAGGCTCGAAAGGTTACGCCTCCAATCGGCGTTAGCAGGCAGGCTGAAGAAACAGGCCGAACCCTGATTCCGGCTTTCGCCAGGCGTGTGCCCATCGACACGTCATCCACCAAATTTGCACCCCAAAGGGCGCTGATCCTGTTTTCTTCGAAAATTCGCCTGCTTATGGCTGTGGCGCCTCCCCATGGCTGGGTAATGGATTCTATTCCCTGCATCAGATGAATGGCCATAACCGATACTAGCATCCCCAGGGTCGGCAATCGGCAATCCCCGGGAACGACGCGGTGAAATCCTGTGGTCATAACCGCTTTGCCTGAGACAATGGGGCTTACGAGGTCTGCAAGAAAGCGCTGCGGGGCCCAGTGCGTGCTGTCGCAAAAGACCAGTATTTCAATTGACGAATCCAAAGCAGCCAAGCCTGCCAGCAGGTTATGATTTTTCTGGCTGCACCGGGACGCAGCCCCGCTCACTATGTGTCGCGCATTTCTTTTTGTTTGAATCACCCGGCTTACAATCTGCACGGCAGGGTCATTACTGTTGCAGGTGACAAAAATCGCCTCATAATTGGGATAGGACTGATCGAGGAGCGATTCCAGGCAGGCTTTCATGACAGGAGTATTGCCAGTCAGCGGAATAATCACACCCACACTGGGGGCGCAATGAGACGGATTGCGCGTGGCGGCGTCAGTGCTTCGAACCTGCCCTGCAAAACCCCCGCGCACATGGGCCTTGCCGAGAAAGTAAATCCCGTAAGGGAGGAGAAGCCCCAGCGTGAGCGACAGCAAAAAAAAGATTCCCAATCGAATCCCGTCCTATGTTTTTTACTAAAACGAAACCCACCTGCAACTGCGGCCTTTACCGCAAAACGGACTGGCAGAGGTGGGCCCTGCGCGATTTGTTGAATTCATGCCACCGGTAACATGCCAGAGTCAGTACTGGAAGCAGGGCCAAAATTTCTGAAGCCTCTCTGAACAGGTAAATTCGTGAAAGAAGATAGAGGATTCCGCCCAGGGTGGCTGTGGAGATAAGGCGGAACAGGGCCGTTTTTGAAATCAACCCGAAGCGCAATTGACAGGTTGAAACAGTGGCCAGAGCAACAACAGCTTTGGTCAAAACTATTGCAAGAACGCTCCCCAGGAGTGGATTTGCAGGGATGAGCACCGCGCAGCATATAATGTTGAAAGCAAGTCCGCCCAGGTAAAAAGACAACAACAATAATTCGTGCTTCATGCTGATCATTAGATAGGCGGCAAGGTTGTGCATAAATCCGATGGCGATGGTAGGCACGAGGTATTTCTGCATCCAGACCGCGTCGCCGTAGGCGGGGCCGTATATCAGACCGATGAGCCTGTCGCTTTCTATGAACAGGACGAACATAATCGGCAATGCGGCAGCGAGCAGCCATTCTGTCGAATTCCGGACGAGGCGGGCCAGTTCAACGCGGTCGGTTTCCCAGAGTTTCACGAATAGTGGAAACAGGATGTTTTTCAGCAGCAAGTTTGCTGTCAGCATTGAGATCCCGTCCACTATTTCCCAGGTTACGCTATACTGGGCGACGTGGGTTGGACCGCCGAACCGCTGGAGGAAGAAGATGTTTGCCTTGTTGTACAGAATGGCCGCAATTGCCATAAGGGTGAAAGCGATGCTGCCCCGCCCTGTTGCCCAGACATGGCTGATTCGGGGCAGGTGAAAACGCAGGCTGGTTCTTTTTGCAGAAGTTAACAGCACTCCGGCCAGGTTTGCGGCGGTTTCGACGATCTTGTAAAATGCGACGATCAAAGGGGCCGCCCCCAGGAAAAGCAGGGATAGACCGTAACCGAACCCCACGGTTGCGCCCATGGCCTTGATCTTTCCTTCCAGAGCCTGATGGCCCTCCACCTGGAAGACAACGAAGAAGGAACTCGCCAGGGCCTCCGTCCCGACCCCAATCCCAAGTACAAAAACCAGCATCTTCAGGCCGTGCGAATAGCCCTGCCAGTGAACGAAAAAAAGCATGCCGAGGCATCCACAGGCTAAAAGCATACCCTTCAGCATGCTCACTTGAACCAGAATCTCGCCCTGTTCATTCTCTTTACGCACCAAAAGAGGCACCATGTGCTGGTTCAACCCGAATTCGGCCACGAACAGAAGGATCTGCCCCACGCTCAGGGCCAGCATGAATTCGCCGTAGGTGGTCGTGTTGCGCCTGGCGAGCGAAATCATAAAGAGGGCCGCCAACCCTTCTCTGACCCAGTGAGCACTCAAGAGGTAAGCGAATTTCCTAAGGACCCCATTCGATGAGCAGTTGCCGTCGCGGTCCCCGCCTTTCTCTATCGCGCCTTCATCCGGTCCGCGGAGGAATGCCGAAGCAAACACCCTTGAGACATGCTGTTGAAAAAAGTGAAACATCGGTCTTGCGCTTCTCAGACAGCCCATGGACACTCTGCGCCGGGAAGACGTCGAGGGGGATTTCTGGCCTGAAATCGACCGGGATATGTGAAGAGTTGATACGGGTAAAACCGGGTTTTGTGAGACATAGTAGAAAATCCAGTGCAGATATATCGATTATCCTCCGGAAAGGTACGACAAGTTTTGTCTTTTTCCAACTTATTTATGGCATTATATATTAATTTTGGCCCTGAAGGATGCAATTATGCGGACATCAACTTCTTGCCTTCGGGCGCTTACGTGCAGTTTCTTTATATTCCTGCTGCTCTTCAGGATCAGCATAAGCGGTTTTAGGTCTTGGCTTGCGCAGGCGAAATCCAGGTTGTCTGAAAAGGCGCCGGCTCTGCCGGACTCCCAGGGTAACCCCCCATATAAACGTAGGCGAAAAACGATCAATGAGCAAGCGTGGTGAACGGTTACGACACTCCCGGCATAGTTTCGGTCATTTGCCGCAAGCCTGCTGTGGTGTCCTCGTCATGACCAATTCGATGGTGAGGCCCTTATTCGTGGTCAATGTGCCGACTATCTTGGCGTCGGAAGTAAGATGTCCAGTGAAGGTGTAACCGTCGCGATGGGAAGCCTGAATCGCGTTTTCCTTGAGTGTGCCCGTGAAATGATAGACTGCATTGTTCTGTGCTTCGTACACAATGACGAACCCGCTCACAGTGTCATTCATATTGTCCACATGGGCCCTTATCTCCGTAAACATATATCGGGCTTGCCAGGTGCCGCTGATGTCGACCTGTGCGATTGCTTGCGAAGCGAAGACAAAAACCAGGATAAAAGAAACCGCCAATTTCCTGAGGGTCATCGCTGATGCATTTCCTTTATGAGTTTAAAGCCGATTCGGAGATCCTGTTGCCGTCATTTTCCTCTCCGGCCTCTTCAAATGGAGGCGACACAATCAAGGAGCACTATACAATATTTTCATGCTTCGCGGGTGACGCGAGCATCATGGAAAATTGCGTTCAAAAAAGTATCAAATGATGTTTTTCAAAAGCGCGGGGAGCGTCGAGATTGAGCGCTCGGCCACACGCGCTTGCGTGTGTACGCCTGGCTGGGCCTAGAGATCGAGGTGAAACTTTCCCCCGCTCAGTTTGAGGTTATTCGCCGCTCTACTCTGGAAAAAACGTCGACACCCCACTCCACCGGAACAATTATGAAGTTTCTTCTTTCGAGACTGAACTCTCAAAATTATAATCCTTACCAGCAGATATGGAAGGGAGACGGACTATGCAGAGAGAGCCATCGCCGGTAACGGGATGGAGATTTATCATTTGGGCTGTCGCCGTGTGGGGGGCCGGTGGTCTGGTCTTTTTCCGCCAGTTCGTGTTCAGCGGCTTCGATAGAGTGTTTGGAAATCTAGGTGATGGGCGGCTGGTCGTCTACCTTCACGAGCACCTCTATCAGGTGGTCCAGGGCCTGGCGCCGCTGACGTCGCCGGCCATGCTCTATCCGAAGAGCGGCATCTTGGGTTATTCGGATGCCTTTCTGCTGGACGTCCTCCTCTACGCGCCGCTCCGCCTGCTCGGATGCGACCCATTTCTAAGTTATCAGCTTACGTGGGTGGTACTGTCCCTGATCGGATTTGTTTCCTTTACAGCCTTGCTGGTTCGATTTGCCGGAGTTCGGATGTCAGTTGCCCTGGTGGGGTCGGCGCTGTTCGTCTTCCCAAACATGCTTATGTGATCGCGGCCGGCCATCCGCAACTATTTGCAGTGTATTTCACCCCCGCGGTCGCGCTGTTGTTTCTCGAAGCTTTGAGAGGCATAGACCGGATGGACGTCCGTTCCTTCTCTACCATGTTTTTTTGCGGGATACTGGATGCTCTGACTTTTTCCACTGGCTACTACTACTACTGTGTCATAAACAAAGTTCATGTTTAGCCCTGTTTATTTGATTACAGCAGGGACACCGGAATAAATTGCTAACGAGAATGACCATGAGCTTCCTTTTTATTGTGGCCAAGGAAAAAGGACTATGTCGCTCTGGCCTCAGTGGGAGAACCCCTTGGTCTCCAACCTTCGGGAACTTGAGGTACCTCAAAGGATGGTCGGAAGTCAGACGCTGAGGGGGGAAAAGAGCTGCGCTCGGCCACCAAGAAAGCGTAGGCGGCGATGCAAAGAGTGGCATGATGGTGAAAGCCGCGCCAGCCTCTGCCCTCAAAATGCCCAAGTCCGATTTCCTGTTTGAGTTCCTGGTAGTCGCGCTCAATGCGCCAGCGAAGCTTTGCAGTGTACACAAGATCCTTCGCGGAGATCTGAGCATCAAGGTTCGAGAGCCAGTATTTTGTGGGTTCAGATTCACCTTGAGGCCATTCGATCAGCAACCATTCTTCCGCGGGGGTATCGCTGCGCCAATAATAACGGTGCGCTTCGCGAACACGAATCAATGCAAATCTAGAGGAGAGTGTCTTATTTGTACCCTCCCTCCACACGACGGTCTGAAATGAACTATCTGGTAAGCTCCGAGTTAATTCCAAGACACTCACCGGGGTATGCTCGGGGCTCCGTCGCGGTAGCTTTGGCGGCCTGCCTTGTCCTGAGTAGTCGGGAGGGCTCAGAGGACCAGTTCCTTGCGCCCAAACATTTGTCTTTTTTTGAATCCCGAGCACATACGAAAGCTTCAACTTTTGGATTCCTTCTCGGAATCCAGTGTCGTTGCCATAACCAGCATCGGCAAGCACCACTGCGCGAGGAACATCGCTCTGAACGAGGGCACGCAATTGATCGAGGGCAATCTGGGCTTTTGTTTGAAATGAAATATTTTCCGCAATTCCGGCCCGGCTGCGGGACTCGCTATTTTCAATCCACTGCTCCGGCAGATAGAGTCTATATGCAACCGGAAGACTCGCATGAGCGGTTGCAATGGAGACAGAGACCGCAATCTGGCAGTTGTCCTGCTTTCCCAATTGGCCACAGTACTGCCTTGCCACACCTACTGAATGTTTTCCCTTCTTGGGAAACCCGGTGTCATCGACGATCCAGGCAAGAATTGGGCCCTGGTTCTGCATTTTTGGCAAGGCATAACTCCGTGCGGCAGCCAGTACTGCATCATCACTCCAGCCTGCCTTGGCAACAAAATGATGCAGGGATTGGTGTTTGGCGCTCACATGACCCGGAGCGAGTTGTGCGGCCATCGGCTCAACACTTTTTCGCTCAACAGGCAGCAAAAGGCCCGTGCAATATGCATGGAAAGGTTCCA
>OMSV01000200.1 GCA_900290385.1 Syntrophobacter sp. SbD2
CTGCGGTGAAAAGACTACGGGTCTTTTCATCGTTCAGGGTGGCCCGCAGGGACATGAGGATCTGCGGTGAATCCGTTTGCCGATCATTGGTTATGATATCTGTAGTACGCCCCGCAGGTTCCCTCGCTGGATACCATGCAAGGTCCTTTGGGGTCCTGAGGCGAGCATACTTTGCGGAAAAGGCCGCATTCCGGCGGGGTCATGACTCCCCGAAGGACCTCTCCGCACTTGCACCCCGGATGCTCTTTCACTGCGATCTCAGGCATGGAGAACCGCTCGGCTGCGTCGAACTTCTTCCAACCCTGACGAAAGTCGAGGCCGCTTTTCGCAATAATCCCGATCCCCCGCCAGGTGGAATCCGCAGGTTCGAAGATCTCGTCAATGAGTTTGCGCGCAGTAGGGTTTCCTTCCCAGGAAACAGCCCGGCGGTACTGGTTCACAACTTCGGCCCGCCCGCTTTCGACCTGGTCGATAAGAAGGGAAATGCCTTGCAGAATATCCACAGGTTCGAAGCCGGTAATCACACAGGGCACCTTATAATTATCTACGACTTCCTGGTATGCGCCGGCGCCGATTATCGTACTGACGTGACCAGGGCATATAAACCCGTCCAGATTGACCTCGCGGGCATCGAGGAGCGCTCTCATCGCTGGTGGAAGCAGCTTGTGGGCCGAGAAGACCGAGAAGTTATTCACCCCCAGCTTCGAAGCCTGTTGGATTGCAGCAGCGATAGTCGGCGCCGTGGTCTCGAACCCAATGCCTATGAATACTACCTGGCGNNGCGTAATTACCCCGGGTTGCTGAGCAAGCCATATCGCCCTGTCTATGTCTTCGTTGGCCGTCACGCACACAGGGCAGCCAGGACCGCTGATCAGTTTTATCTCCGCCGGCAGAAGCTGTCTCATGCCGGACCTGAAGATTGCCACCGTGTGTGTGCCGCAGATTTCCATCAGCCGGACCTCTCCCTTAGGGAAAGGTCTGTGCCGAAGCCTTTCGATGATGCTTTTTGCCAGTTGAGGGTCCCTGTACTCATCGAGATATTTCATTTGGAAAGGCTCCTTGAACAATCTTCCGTTCAAAACCGGACCTGTAATCAATGCTCCGCAAGCATCTTTTGGGCGCCAATCCACGCCTGGCCAAGAGAAATGCACGCGTCGTTGGCTGGAACTTCGATATGTGCGTAAACCTCCAACCCCATCTTGACGAGATCTCTTTCCAACCGCTCGGAAAGATAGGCGTTCTGAAAAACTCCGCCGCTAAGGGCGATGCGATTGATGCCTGTTCTTTCCGCAGCGATCGCTGCGGCCTCGCGAAGAATTTGAATTACGCCGTTGTGGAAGCGCGCGGCAATTCTACCCACCGGGACCCCGCGTCTCACATCTTCGATCAGCGCCTCTATTATTGGGAACTGGTCGATTAGAATACAGTCCCGAGAGGTTTCCAGGCCCCCTTCGTAATATCCGTCATCCGGTTCGATCGCCTGTTCGAGTTCGATTGCGGCCTGTCCTTCGTAATTGACGCACAACCGTATCCCGCAAAGAGCTGCGGCGGCGTCGAAAAGCCTGCCGCACGAGGAGGTTTCCGGGCAATTCAACCGCCGCGACAGCATCTGCAAAATTATTTTTACATCCCCTGCTCCCCGCTTCCCGCTCCCCGCTCCCTGCAGTAACTCGGCATACCTGCTCTCGACATCATCCGGACCGATGCTCCAAAGATAGCTCAGCTCCGTGCGCCAGGGTTCTTTTATGGCCTTGGCGCCACCCGGCAGAAGGACTTGCCGGAAATGGCCGAGCCGTTCAAAACCGAGGTTATCCACGCGAAGGATTTCACCGCCCCAGATCGTCCCGTCAGTACCAAAACCGCTCCCGTCGAGCGCAAGACCGATCACAGGCCCCTCGAGCCCGCGTTCCGCCATTACAGCAGCAATATGCGCGTGATGGTGTTGGACGGCCATCTTTGGGAGGTCCTGTCGTTTCAGCGCCCATTGGGTGTTCAGGTAGTCGGGATGCAAGTCGTGAACAATGAGTCGCGGTTCGATCTCAAGGATCCGTTCCAGGTGGGCGATTGAATGCTCAAACGAGCGCAGTGTTTCGAGGTTTTCCAGGTCCCCTATATGCTGGCTGAGAAAAGCTTCCCTGCCTCGCGTAAGGCACACGGTGTTCTTAAGCTCGGCCCCGGCGCCGAGGACCGACGGGACCGGGTCACGAAGAAAAACCGGCAGCGGCGCGTATCCTCTTGCCCGGCGCATCGGACGCGCGTAACCCCCGAGCACACGGGTCACCGAATCGTCGCACCGCATGTAAATCTCGCGGTCGTGAAAAAGGAAATAGTCGGCAATCCCGTTCAGGCGCGACCGGGCGTCTGCATTGTTCATTACAATGGGTTCATCGCTCTGGTTCCCGCTGGTCATCACCAGCGCACGGTATGGCGCGTTCTCAAACAGGAGAAAGTGAAGGGGCGTATAGGGAAGAAAGACCCCCAGGTTCCTGTTTTTTGGCGCGACGCTATCAGCGATTACAGGGGAGGCGCCATCCGGGCGTCTCGCCAGGACCACGATGGGCCTTGCCGGGCTGGTCAGCAGGTCTTCTTCCTCGCTGTTCAGGCAACAATACCGTCTGATCTCTTCGAGTTCCGGAAACATTACCGCAAAAGGCTTTTCCTCTCGTATCTTGCGGCTTCTCAGCCGGCTCACAGCCGCCGGGTCCGTTGCTTTTACCGCCAGGTGAAAGCCGCCAAGTCCCTTGATCGATATAATAGACCCTGAATCGAGCAGCGCCGCTGTTTTGACAAGGGCTTCATCGCGAGAGGCGATAATATTTCGCTGCGCGTCTTCCAGCCATATCTGCGGGCCGCACTCCCGGCAACCGTTGGGTTGAGCATGAAAGCGCCGGTCAAGGGGATCGTCGTACTCACGGCGGCATTCCGCGCACATTTTGAATTGCGCCATGGTGGTCTTGTCCCGGTCGTACGGAATGTCCTTTATTATCGTGTACCGCGGACCGCAGTTGGTGCAGTTGATAAAGGGATGGCGGAACCTTCGGTCCTGTGAATCGAAAAGCTCGCGCAGACAGTCACGGCAGGTGCACACGTCAGGTGAAATCAGGGTCGAGCGCGACTGAAGAGCCCGGCTGCTGATTATCCTGAACCCTTCCAGGTCCTGATATGGCAGCTCGGTAGTTTCGACCTTGACGATTCTGGCCAGAGGAGGAGGCTCGCTGGAAATTGAGCCGATATGGAAATTGAGCCGATAAAATTCCGGACCGAGCCGGCAGGACCTGCGACCTCGATTTCCACGCCGTCCGATTGGTTTCGGACCCAGCCATTGAGCCCGAAGCGCCCGGCCAACTGGTAAATAAAGGGCCGAAAGCCAACGCCCTGCACGATTCCCCGGACCTTCACCAGAACGCGGCTGCCCGTTTCTGCGGCCTGGGGGCATGGAGGCTGAAGAAGGCGTGTTTCTTCCGATAAGGATGTCACTAGCTGTGTTTACCCGCCCGGAGCGCCCGGTGCTCGCCGACCTTTTCCTCGATCCAGGAAAGCCATGGAGCAAAACCTTCTCCGGTCCTGCATGAAAGTTCAAAAATCTTTCCCCTGGCGTTCAACTGTCCAACCCTTTCCCGAATCTTTGACACATCGCAGTCCGTATAGGGCAGAAGGTCGATTTTATTGACCAGCAGGACGGAACAAATCTGGAACATGAGCGGATATTTAATGGGCTTGTCGTCCCCCTCGGCAACGCTCAGTATCATGATCTTTTCGTGTTCCCCGAGGTTGAATTCAGCCGGGCAGACGAGGTTTCCGACGTTCTCGATTATCAGCAGGTCAACTCCCGACAGATCAAGGGAGTCCAGCGCGATCTGAATCATGTTGCCGTCGAGGTGGCATCCTCCATCGGTGTTGATCTGCACTGCCTGTACGCCTTTTTTTTGTATCCGCTCGGCGTCGTATGACGATTGGAGGTCACCTTCGATGACCGCAATTCCGATCAGGCCCGCCAGCGCGTCTATGGTTTTTTCCAATAGAGACGTTTTCCCCGCGCCGGGCGAACTCATGAGGTTAACCACAAAGATCCCCTCTTCGTCGAAGCGCCTCCGGTTTTCCGCAGCAAGCCGCTCGTTGGCCTGAAGAATGTTACGAACAACTGGGACTTTGATTTCCGCCATCGTCTTCTCCCGTTTCACCTTCTATGCTCATCACGGTAAGCTCCCGTCCGCTGAGCAGTTCCAACGCGGCCTCGCCGCACCGGGGACACCGGAATACCTGGTCATGAACGTCAAAGGAAAAATCGCACTTCTCGCACCGGGCGCTAATGCCCACAGTCTCGATTTCGATCAGTGCCCCGGAGGCCACCGTATCGCGGCTTACCAGCTCGAAGCAAAACGTGAGCGACTCCGGAACCACGGCGGCAAATTTGCCTATTTGAAGTCTTACCTTGTTGATGCGCTCAAGCCCATTTCTCCTCGACTCATCGACTATGATCTCAAGCAGGCTTTGGGCAATAGAGAGTTCGTGCATCGGGTTTCCCGATCCGGTTGAATTCAAGGGCGCAATCGCCACACTGTGCAAGCTGTGCCGATTATAATCCGAGACTTTCCCATATCCGGCAAATAACAGCAGATTCAATCGCTGCCATTTAACATACCGCCCCTATAAGGGTCAATAGGGCCGGGCATACCGTTGAGGCTCAAAAGAAGCGGGGAGCGGGAAGCAAGATGACGGAAGACGGAGGGCCTTCGGCCCGGCGCTGGGCAATCTGAAAGTGCTGTTTCGCTTGGCTGTACGCGCCACGGAGGACGGAGGAGATCCCGTGTGATTTGAAATGATTGGTTCTGACACGGTTTTGGGATTTTTTCATACCCGGATGGAGGAGCGGAGCTTGGTGGATGGAGGATCGTAGCGCGGTGAATAAAGACTGACCGTGGACTCTTCAATCCCTTAATTCCTCAATTTGTTCTAATCCCGCAATATCATGCCATCCGGTGATTTGGCCCTGCAAAACGGCAACCGGAAACCGCAAAAAGAACAAAGGCAGGCAACTGATGAGTGAATTGCCTGTGATTAGTTTTAAGATCAAGGCAGTCAGAAGGCGTTGGGATCCTCGAAGATAGTTCTTGAAATACTATTCTCATTTAGGTACCGTTTGAATGAGTTTTGATAAAGGAGTATGTCATGGCCACTTTGGATCGCATAACCCAAGAGCCCGATGTAATGAGTGGCAAGCCTTGCATTCGGGGAATGCGTGTTAAGGTTGGCATGATCGTGGGGCAAATTGCGGCAGGTCATTCCATTGAGGAGATACTTGCGGATTACCCTTATCTGGAGCGCGAGGACGTGCTGCAAGCTCTGCGCTATGCCGCGTGGCGATCGGAAGAACGCGAGATCATGTTGCCCAACTTATGAAACTGTTAGTGGATATGAACGACGGCCCTTCCTAAATTAACCCCTAAGTAGCCTCGCTCAATTTTGATCTTTACCCGAAAAACTGGGCTGATTCCCAAATTGCCTAATCCATAGACTTTTCTGTTAATTTTATCTTATAAAGTCTTTCTCTGCGGACTCTGCGCCTCTGCGGTGACATCTTCCCGTCTCTGCGGTGCAGCCTACCTTCCCGCTTCCGCTTTTCGGCCCGGCGTGTTATACAAAGTGTTTCGTTTTTGCGAAGGCGAGCCGATGAAAAGAAATTAACTCCCTGCATTTTTTTGAAAGATAGATACCGGAGAACTCGATGGATTACAAAGATACGCTGAATCTTCCCCAGACCGACTTTCCGATGAAGGCCAACCTTGCGGTCCGGGAGCCCGAACTGCTCAAAAGATGGGATGAAATGGGTCTTTACCAGCGGCTGCGCGAGAAAAGCAAAGGCCGTCCCAAGTATATTCTCCACGATGGGCCGCCCTATGCGAACGGCCATATCCACCTGGGAACGGCCCTCAATAAGATCCTTAAGGACATGATCATAAAATCGCGCCAGATGAGCGGCATGGATGGTGTCTACGTCCCGGGCTGGGACTGCCACGGCCTGCCGATAGAGCACCAGGTGGACAAGGAGCTGGGGAAAAAGAAAGAGACCATGTCCCTTAACGAAATCCGCCTCCATTGCCGCCGCTACGCTGAGAAGTTCATCGACATCCAGCGAAACGAGTTCAAAAGACTCGGGGTGCTTGGCGACTGGGGTAACCCCTACCTGACGATGTCATACCACTATGAGGCGACGATTGCGCGCGAACTCGGCCGGTTTTTCCAAAAAGGAAGTGTAATTCGCAGCAAAAAACCCATCTACTGGTGCACCAGTTGCCTGACCGCCCTGGCGGAAGCCGAAGTTGAGTACCACGACCACAAATCGCCGTCCATTTACGTCAAATTCCCGCTCACGCCCGAAAACCAGGCAAAGTTTCCCGAGCTGTCCGGAAAGAAGGCTTACGTCCTGATCTGGACGACAACTCCCTGGACCCTCCCGGCTAACCTTGCCATTGCGCTGCATCCCGATTTCACCTATGCGGCGGCCGAGGTTAACGGCGAGGTCTGGATACTGGCCCAGGGTCTTCTGGAAAACGTAATGGCAACCATGGACGTGCAGAACTATGAAGTAATCCGCACCTTCCAGGCCGCAGAGTTAAGCGGCCTGAAGGCCCGCCACCCGTTCGCGGACCGCGATTCGCTCATAGTCCTTGCTTCTCATGTCACCCTTGAAGCCGGAACAGGCGCAGTCCACACCGCCCCCGGCCACGGACGCGAGGACTACGAGGCGGCGCTGGAGTACGGCCTGGACATTTATTCCCCCGTGGACGACAGGGGGCGGTTTACAAAGGACGTGGAGTTTTTTGCAGGCCAGTTCGTCTTCGACGCAAATAAATCGGTGATCGCCAAACTCAAAGAAGACTCCAAGCTCATGTTGGAAGCCGAGATCGTCCACAGTTACCCCCACTGCTGGCGGTGCAAGAATCCGGTCATTTTCCGCGCCACACCCCAGTGGTTCATCTCTATGGATAAGACCGGCCTGCGCAAAAAGGCGCTCGAATGGATCGACCGGGTACACTGGATTCCGAACTGGGGACGGGAACGTATCTACAACATGGTCGCAAACAGGCCCGACTGGTGCATCTCGAGGCAGCGCTCCTGGGGAGTGCCCATCACCGTGTTCCGATGCCCGCAATGTGATACCTACATTACCTCCAGTGAAGTCTTCGATCACGTTGTGGCGATGTTTGAGAAGGAAGGCGCGGACGCCTGGTTTTCTCACCCGGTCGAGGAGCTGCTGCCCAAGGGTGTTGCCTGCCCCGGATGCGGAACCAGACAATTGGAAAAGGAGATGGATATCCTGGACGTCTGGTTCGATTCAGGGACCTCCTTTGCCGCCGTTTTGGAGAGGCGGCCCGAACTGAGCATGCCGGCCGACATGTATCTGGAGGGCAGCGATCAACACCGGGGATGGTTTCATTCCTCGCTTCTCGCGGCGGTCGGGACCAGGGACACGGCCCCTTACAAAACGGTTCTCACCCACGGCTTCGTCGTTGACGGCCAGGGATACAAGATGTCCAAATCGCTCGGAAACGTTATAGCTCCCGAGGAAATCATTCGCCAGTACGGGGCCGAGATACTCCGGTTGTGGGTCTCCGCAGAGGATTACCGGGACGACATCCGCATTTCCCAGGATATCCTGAAAAGGTTGAGCGAAGCCTACCGCAGAATCCGAAACACCTGCCGGTTTCTGCTGGGAAACCTCTATGATTTCAACCCGCATACCGATTCAGTCCCGCACGCGCAAATGGACGAACTGGACCGGTTCGCTCTCCACCAGCTCCAGGACTTGATTCACAAAGTCCTCCAGGGATACGACCGATTTGAGTTTCACCGTGTCTATCACGCACTCCACAACTATTGCGTGGTGGATTTGAGCTCGTTTTACCTCGACATACTCAAAGACCGTCTTTACACGTCTGCGGCGACGAGCCCGGCCAGACGCTCTGCCCAGACCGTGATTTATACGGTCCTCAAGACCATCGTGCAGTTGATGGCGCCTATACTCTCGTTTACCGCAGAGGAAGTCTGGCTCCGAATGCCGCACGTCACGGAACCGTCCGTGCATTTGGACGCTTTTCCGCAACTCGACTCGCACCCCGGGGACGAAGAACTCAACGCCCGGTGGGAAAAAATCCTCGCGCTTAGAAACGAAGTGCTTCGCGTTCTTGAGGCGGCCCGGCGCGACAAGGTGATCGGGCACCCGCTGGACGCCAGGGTGCGCATGTCGCTTCCACCCGAACTCCATAAAGAGTTCGAAGGCCCTGAGGAGCTTTTCAGGACGGTTTTTATCGTATCCGAGGTGTCAATCGAGCCGGAGTCAGCCCTGAGCGCTCCGATCGAGGGAGTTGACCTGCCCGGTTTGAAAATCCAGGTAGAAACCGCTTCCGGTGAAAAATGCGAGCGGTGCTGGGTCAGGTCAGAGAAGGTGGGACAGTTCCCCGATCAGCCAAAGATTTGCGACCGGTGCTATTCGGTGGTCGGGTGACGGAGATCGGAGATCGGAGATAGGAAAAAAACTTGAACCACGGATGAAGGAGCGTAGCGAGGTTGAAGAACATTCCGTGCTCAGGCTGGCGATATCGGAGGCCGGATAGCGGAGTTATTTTTTCTGTTCACTGCGGACCTGTCCTCAGTCCTCCGTGGCGCGTACAGCCGGGCGAAACAGCACTTTCAGATTGCCCAGCGCCGGGCCGAAGGCCCTCAGTCCTCAGATGCCGGTGACATTTCGCCCCCGCTTTGCTTTATGATACGAATGTCTTGAGGATCTTTTTTATGAGATACTTAAGAGGTAGGAGAGCTGTACGTAACAAGGCCTGATTTTCTGTGTGATTTAAGGTTGTTATTGCAACTTAGCGCATCTATCTCCCTTTTGCTTTTTCCCTCACCTTTTGTCAACTGAAAAATATCGATGATAACTGCATTTCGATGATATCCCTTTAAGCTTGAGATGCTAAAATGTCATTGCCCGCCAGGGGGAAAGGGCAACGCCGGGGAGCTGGCCGACGATTCTAGAGCATCTTCTCGGGAGAACCTGCATCTTCGGGCAACAACCACTTGAACCTGGAACCGCTTTGCAGGCTGCTGCTGAAACGATTTTAATCAACAAATTTGGACAATTATTGTTGGATGTTATCATGGCCAAAAAACCGTCCTATGAAGAATTGAAACAAAAGTTGGCAGATCTGCAAAGTGAAATTCTTGAAAGAAGACAGGTTGAGGCGGATCTGGAAAACGAACTGAGGAAGTTCCGGGCATTGTATGACACGGCGTTAGCCATGCAGAGTGATCGGAGCCTCGATGAGTATCTCCAGCACATTGCTGATAAATGTCGAGAAATATTACGTTGCGAAATATCCTATATTGCGCTGCACGATGAGGTCCGGGATGATTGTTACACGCCTACCTTCTCCGGGATCAAGACGGAAGCCTTCAGAAAACTGCGACTCCCTTCCGGCAGGGGCTTGGGTAGGCCGGCCTCAAAAATGCGGCAAGGTTACATCGTTGATGACTATTTAACAGAGCGGAGCTTCGACCGAAAATATGACCAAATTATCTCGGATGAGGGAATAACATCGGGAATGGCGGTGCCGATCCAGATGGGCACAAGAGATCTGGGCGTGCTTTACGTCTTTAATCGAACGAAGACCGCTTTCTCACAATCCGACCTGGATACACTATTCCTCGTCGCCAATCTTGCAGCTGTCGAGATCAGCCGCAAACAAGCCGAGGACTTGCTGCGCGAGAGCGAAAAGCGTTTCCGGTTCATGGTGGAAACCACGGGGGATGTAATCTATCACCTGCGCTATGACAAGATGACTTACGATTATATGGGTCCAGGGATCGGCAGGCTTACCGGATACTCCCCTGAAGATATTAATACTATTGGATTTAAAAGCCTGGTCACCCGGATTGACCTCCTGGAGCAAGAAGACGTCTCTACCAAAGTGATTCTCGAAGATCGTTTTGCGGGGAAGACCGGCGAGTACAGAGCAGATTATCTGATAACCACAAAGACGGGGGCCTCCAAATGGCTGCGAGACCATTCTTTTCCCTGGTACGATGATTCCGGCAAGAATATAGGGTCAGTCGGGATTCTCAGTGACTTAACCGACTACAAACAGGCCGAAGCGCTCGTGCGGCAGCGTACAGCCGAGTTGCAGCGAAGCAATCAGGCCCTCCAGGATTTCGCCTTCATAGCCTCACACGATATGAAAGAGCCTCTGCGCAAGGTTATCTCCTTTGCCAACATTCTCCGGCAAAAGTATAAGGATTCGCTCGAACAGACGGGCAATGACTATCTGAACCGGATGCTCGATGCGGCTGAGCGCATGCACTCCCTGCTCGCAGGACTTCTTGAATACTCAAGGGTAACGACAAACCCTGAGCCTTTCAGAGAAGTCGATGTCTATGCCATTATTCAGGAAGTCCTCTCCGATTTGGAAATTACGATAAAAAAGACGGGCGGAGAAGTAAAGGTTGGAGAACTCCCCTCCATTCAAGCCGATCCTACGCAGATTTGGCAGCTATTCCAAAATCTGATTGGCAATGCTCTCAAGTTTCACAAGGAGGGGGAGACGCCGGTCGTTGATTTGTTCAGCACCACAACAGACCCTGAAACTCTTCAAATTTACGTTAAAGACAACGGTATCGGCTTTGACGAGCAGCACCTCGACAGGATTTTTGCCCCTTTCAAGAGGCTTCACGGCAGAAGCAGCCAATATGAGGGAACGGGCATTGGCCTGGCCATCTGCAAGAAAATAGTCGAGAGGCACGGCGGAAGTATTACAGCGGAAAGCACGCCGGGACATGGCGCTACGTTTATTATCAAGTTCCCCTTAAAACAACCTGATTAGACATGACAATCACACATAAGATGTGTTCTTTTTCTGCATCTTCACGTGCGATGCCGTGTCTCTCTCTTGTATCTTGCCGAAAAATATGTCGCGTTTTCCAGCAATG
This sequence comes from Syntrophobacter sp. SbD2, assembly GCA_900290385.1. Next base: position 10,981 of record OMSV01000200.1, read on the forward strand.
ACGTACACATTGTCGTCGGTGAGCTTGCTCTCCTCTCCGACCGCTCCTTTGACTTGCTTCCGGTTCCCTATGAGTAGATGGCAGCTCATGACTTGTTCCTTCTCTCTTGAAGAAATTCTTTTTTATTAGACCCTGCGCCGGAACAGCACCAATAGAGACAAAATCAGGAGAAGCATCCCTAAGCCGCCATTCGGGACCTTATGATCGCAAAATAGCATATTTTCCATTTTTGAAAATCAGGTGGAGAGTGTATTTTCCACTTACGAATACAATATTTATGAAGGTGGAGTTCTACCCGCTGTTCTCTTTTCTGCCTGCCTGAATCGGGAAAATTCCCTACTCATTCCCTGCTCAAAGGCAAGCTCCCCCTGGAGCAGACTGGCCGGCCGTGTACGAGGCCGGTAAGGCTAACGGGCTTGACCCGATTGCAGCTTTAAATTCGCTTTAGGGCGTTGTCAAAAAGAGCTGCACCCTTCTTAATTGATCGTGAATGTTTGCTGTCTATTGAAGGAATTTAATTGACATTAACGTTTTTAAAGTATTTTCATCCGTCCCAACCTGCCCTTGAGTATCTGCGACAATGGAGCGTTTACCATTGCTGATAATCGCCCATAGGCATCCTCCTTCCCCGGCATGAAATCCTGTTTTTTTATCAGAAACTCCGCACGTAATAGTAGCTTTTATCCCATCCCATCCGTTTCCAGTTATCGATTCAGCCGGAGGGCTTAGGCCGGGTCCAATGCCCGCATACCATACGCCATCACTTTTTTGGAACATATTACTCTCAGTAACAGTTTTCTCAAAATTGCCGGCATGAATTTCAAAGTTGATTATATAAACGCTAGACTGCATCAGATCTCCTATAATGGCAATATTATTTTTATGATAGTCAACCTTTACAGTTCTATTGCTTGGATACTCGAATTCTATACCTATTTTTTCATCATGGAACACTTTCCGTGAATATTTTTCGACAGCATTTAATTCTGCAATCTGCTTTTTATAAACATTTTCCAGACATTGAGTTATTGTACATGTTGACCTTATTTTAGCAATCCAATTTTTCTGCATTTTTATTACTGACTTAGGATGATTCGCCGAATCAAGCGCATTCCTATAGGCATTTGAAAGCTCTTCATCCAATTGTGAAAGAGCAGGATCAGAGCAAATAGTTTTTTCAATAAATCCTTTTGCCTCTGAACAATCAAAGCTGGCAGACCATGATAAGGATGGGAAATATAGCAATATACAAATCATTAGAACGGATTTAATAGGTAGATTTCTATTTTTCGTCATATCTTTGCTCCTCTCTTTTTAGATCGATGATTAACCGTAGTGGAACGGAATAAATAACGTCCAGACTCGGAACGATCGCAATGTCCGGCAAACGGGGCCGGACCAAGCTAGTCCTGAAAAATGCATCAACTTGGCTATCTGCAATGCCGAACCTCATTTTGAGGCGGATTCCGCCCGGAAAAAATCCTTGAACAACCCGATAGACCGCAAAATCATACGATTTCCCAATCAAACACGCAAGTGAAACGCCAAAGGCGCTGGTTCTAGCAATTTAAGGACACACCTCCTCCCGCAGTTGGTGAACTCGTTCTGCCGCCCCACCGGATAGGGCGGGCGTCAGGCGAATAGGATACGATAGTAACTTATCCACACAACATGAATGTATGGGATGTAATAGAAACGATGATAATTTCAATCTGGGGGAAATCAATATGGATGGAATGCTGGCTTGGGTTGCGGGAAAAATGGAAGTACCTTATGCTCCGGTCGCTCACGCATGATGAGGTCATAGTTGAGGCAAAAGGCGGCTTGGTTGATCAGGTTACCAGCTCGTCTTGGAAAAATCTGGGGAAGACGGAAACTTGTCAGATGCCGCAGAAGAATGCTTTTCATGGAGATGCTTCTTAATTAAGGGTATTCCTTGAGGAGTTGGAGCACCCGGTCCGTACCGCTTTTGACTACTGCCTGCAGATTCTCGGCCGCTGAAGCATGTGAGGCCCAAAAACAAGAACAAGCAACCGAGATGAGCATTTAAGACGGAATACACTGACCCGGACCCGGACCTAAAGTATAACAGTTTTGGAGAGGAATCTCACTTGTATGCAAAGCCCCTTATCGTCGGTCTTACCAGGGCAAACGCCTTTCTCATACTCTCACTTTTCATGTCTCTTAAAGATGTGTTCCTTTTCTGCCTCTTCACGTGCGATGCCGTGTCTCTCTCTCTTGTATCTTGCCGAAAAATAAGTCGCGTTTTCCAGCAATGACGTACACATTGTCGCCGGTGAGTTTGCCCTCCTCTCCGACCGCTCCTTTGACTTGCTTCCAGTTCCCTATACAAAGCCCAAACTTCCGACATGAAAGAACCTAAAGGAGATTAGGCTGAAGGGAGTTAGGCTGGAGGGGGTTAGGCTGAAGGGCTATACGAACAACTGTGGGGGGGACTTAGCCAGGACAGATTCCCGTTTTCCGTCTTCCGTGTTCCGTCCGCCGAATCTATATTTCCGAATCGGATTTTATCTTGGCAAATCTTTCTGTCTCAATGAGCAGGCACGCTTCGGCTTCATCGGTGTCCTCGACGGTGAAGTGTATCTTCCCGCATTCCGGACAGGCGAAATTTATATTCCCCCCAAACGAGCGTTCTTTTATCTGGTCAACGGTCATATGGCCAATATAACCGCACTTGGTATCAATCCGCTCAGCCCGCCCCTTCGGCCGGTTTTCCCTTTTATCCTGCCGCATCTTCACTTGCAGTTCCTCCAATCAGGATGCCGTTTGCGTCAGATACACTCACTTCGATCGTCTTGCCGCCATCCAGGCGGTGAGTCGCACAGGAGATTCAGGGGTCGTAGGCGCGCACCGCCATTTCGATCCGGTTAAGCGCCTCCCCGGTCACTTCGCCGTTCTTGATGAGGTCCCGCGCCACACGGTTCACGCTCATATTGATAGGCGCCAGATTGTGGGTTGTCCCAACGATAAGGTTCGCCCTTGTAATGAACCCGTTTTCATCAGTCGAATAGTCGTGAATGAGCGTTCCGCGCGGAGCTTCGACGCAACCCACCCCTCGGCCCGCTTTTGGGACGACATCGCTTCGAACCTGCTGGCCGGTTATAGCCGGGTCCTCAAGAAGCTCGATAACCCTTTCGCAACAATACAAAAGTTCGATCAACCGCGCCCAGTGGTATAGAATTGTTGACTGTGAGGGACGGCCGAAAAGCGAACGAAACTCGAGGAGTTCGGCCTGTGCGAGAGGGGTTCGAATAAAATCCGCCACGTTGATCCTGGCCAGGCAGTTGGTCCTGTAAATGCCGCGCGGGTCGTCGAGCAGCATCGAGAACCCCTCTTCCCAGCCTCGAGCGTATGGAAATTTCGCGTAGGACCAGGGTTCGACATGTTCTCCTATGAAGTCGGTGTATTCCCGGCCCGAAAACTCATGGAACGACCCGTCCGGCCGCATAAGCCGCAGGATGCCGTCACTGAGCTCCAGGCTGGAGTCTTCAGCGTTGACCATGCCCAGAAAACCCGTGGTAATTTCCCCAAGCTGCATAAGCCCGGCATCGAATTGCGAAAAAACGCGCTCCTTGGCAAAATCGAGCGCGAACCTGGCAAAATCGAGCTGATCGAGGGCATCGGCGTGCAACTGCTCCATTTCCGGCCGGGTCATCGGCTTTGAAAAACCCCCTGGGACAATCGCATCGGGATGGATTGACCTCCCGGCGAATTTCTCGAGCATCATCTGGCCCCGATATCGCATCTCGATAACTCTTTTCGCAAGTTCGGGTTCCTGGACCGCTATTTTCATGATGTTTCCGGCCCCGCATTGATCCGAATCGGCGAAAAAATCGGGACCCGCCATGAAAAAGAAATGAAGGACCTTGTCGCTTATATGCGCAAGGACCTGGGTAAGCTCGCGCAACAACCGTCCTGCCGGTGGGACTTCGGCCCCGAAGCACCCGTCAACAGCTTTGTTTGAAGCAAGATGATGCTGCCAGGGGCATATTCCGCAGATGCGGGTGACTATGCCCGGCACCTCTTCGGCTGCACGGCCCTCGAGAAATTTTTCGAACCCGCGCATAGACATTATATGGACGCGGGCCTCAGCTACATTGCCGCTCTCGTCCAGCCTGATGCCGATCCGGGCGTGGCCTTCGATTCTGGTCACCGGCTCGATGGTTATCTCTCTGCCGGAAGCAGGCGCTGGTTCAGCAGCCGTTTGTCGCATAAAGACCCTTTTCCTTTTCTGTTAAAATCTTCAATCAGCCTTTTACACAGAGCGCCTGTTCAGCCTGCCGTGTGCCCCGGAAAACCGAAGCAATGAAAGCCTGTCCGCGAGGTTCTTCGTATCGATTCCGTTGCTGACTAGCGCATTCAGCATGTCCATAATCTGATTGCCGCCCTTGCGCACAGGCCCGTGGCAACCCCGGCACGGCACCCTCGCCTCTATGCAGCGAGGCGGCCCTCCATTCATTCCGGCACACCCGGCCAGGGTGACCGGCCCCATGCATAAAAATCCCTGATCGAGCAGGCAGCGCATCTCGGAAATCGGCTTGTCAGTCTGGTACCTGGCGTTTTTCACAAACCTTCTAATCCTCTGCACAGGACCTTTGCCCTCTCGCTTCGCCGGACAGGAGTCGCAAACGCTCACCAGCGGCAATTGTGGGGCTTTGCCCTCAAGAATTGATTCCAGGGCCGATGCGATGATATCAGGATGAGGCGGGCAGCCTGGAACAATGAAATCCACGGTAATTTTTTCGTCCAGTGCGAATGTTCGTTCGAGGAAAGGCGGAACGACCTGCAAAGGATCAGGCGCTGCGTCCGTGCCTTCGGCGGTCCGGTAATAGCGCCGGAAAAGGTCCTCGTCTTCAAAAAGATTCATCATGGCCGGGATGCCGCCGTAGGCAGCGCAGGTCCCAAATGCCAGGATGGTGTCGCATTGGCGGCGCATCTTTTCGGCGATACGCAACTGCTGCTCATTTCTGATGGCCCCGCTGATCAGTCCCAGGCCGGCTTTTGGAATATCGATTTCCTGTGTGGGGCCGCCAACCTCGAAATATTTGTGGTCCATTAAAATCGGCATGTGAAGGATGTCAAATCTATCTAGCAGGCTCAGCGACGGGCCTCCCGCGTTCAAAAGCGACATTTCGCATCCGGAACAGCCGCTCAGGGCCTCAGAGCAAAGTGTTAGAGACATTGGATCAGCTCACTTTTCGAGTATTTCGAAGCGTCTTTACCGAGTATTTCGAAGCGTCTTTACGGCGCCTGGAAGGCCCGATGGCCCTCAGGGCCTCGTCGGTTTCCCGCACCAGGCATGCAAAGCCTTCGGCTTCGGCCGAGGAACACCATACGAGCCTGAAGCGTTCCCGTTCGATCCCCATCAGGGACAGGACCTCTTCGATCGCCACCGCCCGTGCTTTTGCCTTCTGATTGCCATCCTGGTAATAACACTCCCCTGGGTGGCAGCCCATCATTAAAACACCATCCGCACCCCGCTCAAAGGCTTCGATAACCAGGTTCGGATGAACCATCACAGAGCACATGACGCGAATGATTCGCAAACCGGCGGGGTACTGGACGCGTGTGGTGCCCGCAAGGTCAGCCGCCGCATAGGAACACCAGTTGCAAGTAAAGGCCAGGATCTTGGGTTCGAATCCTGGATATATGTCAGACAAGTTCAAATCCTCCAAACTCCCGGCAGCTCATTCAAGCGCCGCCCTGACCTGCGCGGCAAGCTGGCTGTACGAAAAGCCCGTTACGCTGATTCCTTCCTTGGGGCATGCAGCCTGGCAGGCGCCGCAACCTTTGCATTTGGCCGGCCGGACAACAAGTTTCTGTTTCCCGGTTTCATCCTTACCTGCCGTCTCTTCCCTCTCAATAGCCAGGGCCTCGTATGGACAAACATCGACGCAAAGGGCACAGCAATCGCACCTCATCTCGTAGATCCGCGCCTTTACCTGATCCAGCTCAACCCATCGGCTCGAGAGCACAGTCACGGCGCGGGAAACCGCCGCCTGAGCCTGGGCGATGGACTCCTCGACCGGTTTNNCGGAGCTTTACGTGCGCCTCCAGCAGGAAACCGTCCTTATTGACCGGCAGCTTGTATATCTTTGCAATCTCCCGTGTGTCGGCATTGGGAATGATCGCAGTTGCAAGCGTGACCACATCCGCAGGAATGGAGAAGGGTTCATTTAGCACATGGTCCCATGCTATGATCTCGATTCTGTCTTCATTTACCACCACGTTGGGCTTCCTGTGCTCGTCGTAGTTGATAAAGACGACCCCCAGTTCGCGGGCCCGGCGATAGAGATTCTCCTTGAGACCATAGGTCCTTATGTCTCTGTAGAGAATGAAAATCCGCCTTTCCGGGTTCTCTTCCTTGAGGGTAATAGCCGACTGGATCGAATGCGTACAACACACACGGGAGCAGTAGTTCCGGTCAAGCTCTCGTGAACCGACGCACTGGATGAATACGAAATTGCGGCTTTTTCTTATCCGTTCGTCGCCTACCGCGTGCAACTTGTCAAATTCGAGGGTTGTGAAAATATTCCGCGGAAGGCCGTAACCATACTCGGCGGGCTTAAAGGGCTGACCGCCCGTGGCCAATATGGTCACGCCGTGATCGACGGTCATGATGCCCGTTGGCCTCTGAATCGTTGACCGGAAGCGCCCGACATAGCCTTCCGCGTGTATGACTGTAGATTTGAGGTGTACGCTTATGAGGTTGTGGTCCCTCACCCTGGAGGCGAGCATTTCAATGTAGGAAGGTATGTCCTCGCCTTTCCATGTCTTGAAGAGATGACGCGCTATTCCACCCAACTCGGCAGCCTTTTCCACCAGGTCCACGGGAAAACCTTGATCGGCAAGCGCCAGGGCGGCCGTCATGCCCGACAGACCACCCCCGATTACAAGGGCCTGGGGAGTAATGCGCACCGAAACCGGCGTCGCAGGCTGCAAAAGTGCCGCCTTCGCCACGGCCATTCGCACGAGATCTTTAGCCTTGAGGGTAGCCTGTTCGGGTTGAGCCGCATGGACCCAGGCCAGTTGATTGCGGATATTGGCCATTTCGAACAGGCATTCGTTCAGCCCTGATGCCCTGAGCGTTTGCCGAAAAAGCGGTTCATGCGTTCGGGGTGTGCATGCGGCGACTACAACTCTGTTGAGGTTTTCCTCCAGTATGCGCTTGCGAATCAGGTCCTGCGAATCCTGGGAGCAGGCAAAAAGGGGCTTTTCAACGA
>OMSV01000199.1 GCA_900290385.1 Syntrophobacter sp. SbD2
GGGAACGAATTGAGGGTCGGCGGCTGTTCATACCGGCTCGATCGTTTCAAAAGGATCTTCGTAACAGGGTTCGGAAAGGGAACTGCGCCGATGGCGAAGGCGCTCGAGCAGATCCTGGGAGACCGTCTCACCGGGGGCTGGATTACCGTAAAATATGGTCACGGCCTGCCATTGAAAAAAATCCGTGTAATGGAAGCCGGGCACCCGGTCCCGGACCAAGCCGGATTGGAGGCTGCACGGTATATTCTGGAGCGTCTGAAAGTTTGCACGGAAAAAGACTTGGTTTTGTTTGCATTTTCGGGCGGAGGAAGCGCGCTTTTTCCAGCGCCGAGTCCTCCCCTTGTGCTAAGGGAAAAGCAGGTGACCACTCGGCTCCTGTTGGAATGCGGGGCTGCCATATTCGAACTTAACGCATTGCGCAAGCACATGTCCCTCGCCAAAGGAGGGCAACTTGCAAGGATTGTCTATCCCGCAAGGGTTGTTTCTCTATTTCTGTCGGACGTTGTTGGGGATTCCCTGGATGTGATTGCCTCCGGTCCAACCGTTGCCGATCCGAGCACCTTTGCCGATTGTATTCGGATCGTCGAACGATACGGGCTTTCGGAAAAACTTCCGGCTTCGGTGCTTAAGCTGCTGCAAAGCGGTGCAAGCGGGCTGATCGAAGAGACCCCCAAGCCGGGTGATGCCGTGTTCGAACGCGTTCAGAACCTGGTTGTCGGAAGCAACCGTGCCGCTTTACTCGCATCGGCCCGGAAGGCATCCGAGCTTGGATATGCTCCGCTGGTCCTATCCTCCTTTTTCCAGGGCGAAGCCCGCGAGATAGCGCAGGCCTTCACGGCAATAGGAAAGGAAATCGTGTCCTCCGGGCATCCCATTTCGGCGCCTGCGTGTGTTCTGGCCGGGGGGGAAACGACNNAGACGGCCCAACAGAGGCCGCAGGTGCTTTTGCCTGCTCCGATACCTGCCGTAACGGCGCATACAAGGGTTTGAATCCCTTCGATCACCTTTCGAGAAATGATTCCTATAATTTTTTCAAAGCGATAGGAGGCCTTTTCATAACCGGCCCCACCCGCACGAATGTAATGGACGTGATTTGCATGATCGTAGAGACCTAACAGCCCACCTGCCGCTCAGAACTCTATTCCCTTAACGGCCTTTAGCCCCCGGTCGCGAAAAGGATGCTTTATGTCCTTCATCTCGGTCACCAGGTCTGCAATTGCAATGAGTTCGTCAGGGGCATTTCTCCCGGTAACTACTATGTGGGCGCCGGTTGTTCTGTTCTTAAGGACCTCGATCACCCCCTCGGCGGGCAGAAGCTCGTGGGACAGGACCACATTGAGTTCATCGAGAACTATCATCTCGTAATATCCACGCTCCATTTCGGAGATGGCCTCCTCCCAGCCTGCTTTGGCCAGGCGGCGGTCTTCGTCGAGACTCTCCTTTTTCCAGGTAAAGCCGCTTCCCAGGGGCTTGATCTCAACCTCTTCGATTTTTTCTAATGACTGAAGCTCGCCGTACGCCCACACGCCCTTGATAAACTGCAAAATGAGCACTCGCATGCCATGTCCTGCCGCCCGCATAGCCATACCCAGGGCTGCCGTGGTCTTTCCTTTTCCGTGCCCGGTAAAAACGATTAAAAGGCCTTTTTCGGAATTCACTGTTTTTTCCAGCTTTCGCCAAGTCCGCTTATCGTCAACTTAGGTCTTGTCCGTAATGATCCTCTCACTACGAAACGCTTGAATTCCAAAACCACGTCCATACTCCGAGCAAAAAAAAAGCGGGCCGCCGCCCGCTCTAAGTATTTCAAAACCGCCAAACTCAGGAATCCTCACCCGCGCCTGAGGAGTTTTTCGCTGAAGATGCGCCCTCTGTTTTGCCCTCAGGTTTCTCCGGTTTGCCATCAGCCGGATTGGCCGTACTCTGGTTCTTACCGCAATAATCGGTTGTATACCAACCCGAACCCTTAAGGTGGAAAGTACTCATGGAAATGAGCTTTCGGAGCCGACCTTCGCAGTGTCCGCATTTGGCCAGCGGCGGATCGGAAAATCTTTGCATCGCTTCAGTCGTCTTCCCACATTTCAAACATTCATACTCATAGATTGGCATATTTACTTCTCCTCGCGCACTCCATGTTTCCAGTTTTGCAAACTCAAAGCTTAACCCTATATATTATACAACCAGTGAATTTCGTGTCAAGCTTTCATTATATGCCCTCTACGGGTAAACTTGATTCAGAGACCCGTTCACGACCTGGAGAATGGTATATTGCCGATCGATATCTCCCCTTGAATTCACGGTGTAGTTCCCTGTGACTCCCTGGAAACCCTGCGACTGAACCAAATTTTGGAATACGGAATTGCGGTCGCTTTTCACCTTTGACGTGCTTCTGGCTTGAAGCAGCATCGTTAGAGCATCATATGCCTGCGCTTCAAGATAAGAAGGCGTAGAGTTGTAAAGGGAGGTGAATTTTTCACTGAACGTCTTTACTTTTGGATTTCGGCTTTCCGGGAAAAAAGAAGTGGCAAACAGGGCCTGGTCGACATATACACCGCCCGCCTGCACCAGGGGCGCCTCGCTCCAGAGATTGGTCCCCAGCAGTGTCACCCCGACCACGTTATTATACGGAAGCTGCGGGGCTATCAGCGAAACCGCGCTCACCTGGTCCGGTATGAAGAGGGCATCGAAGGGAGTCCCTTCAGTCACTGACATCGGTGAGTTTTTTTTGGCTATATTCATAAGTTTCTGGAGAGGCTCGGTGAAATCGGTGCTCTTTTCCTTGTAAGAAGCGCTGGCCATCATTGTTCCGCCCTGCTCCTGCACTGTTTCAGCGAAGATTTTGGAAAGCCTTTGCCCATAGCGGTCATCAGGGAAAAGACACGCAAAGCGTTCATATTTGAGTTTCTCGCGGCAGTAGCGGACAAGGGTCCGAACAAGGTCCCGGCTGTCGATGAATACGTGCAGTACGAAAGAGTTGTCCGTGGCCTCGTCTTCTTTTTGAGTCAGGGACAGCAGAGGGACCCCGTCACGGTTTGCCAGCGGGATCACCGTATTGTTTGCCTGTGTGCCAAGCGGCCCCACTACGGCCAGAACTCCTTCCTTTCTGACCAGCTCTTTAAACGACCGGGCGGTTGTGTCCGGCTCCGAGCCTGCGTCTTTTATAATCAGTGTGACTTCCTGACCTGGATGGGCCTGCTTCCAGTCGGAAACCGCCAGGTCGACCCCACGGATCACCATGTCCCCGTATTTTGCGTTTGGCCCGTTCAGGGGAACCAGGACTCCGATCTTATCAGGATTGAGAGGTATGCCGGTTTCGACGACTTTAGAACCCCTGATGGCTGCCTGAATCTCTGAGGCAAGCGGATGGCCGGGATTTCGGGCAAGGATTGCTCTCAATTGCTCCCGGCTCGTTTCGCCCTGCCCCTTTTGAACTTCGATTTCTGCGTAGCGGAAGTCCAGGAAAACCTTCATAAAATCGGAAGGGTTTCTTTTATAGAGTTTTTTTACAAGACCTTCGTCAGCTCTGTCCAGGGTCTGTTTTGTCAGTGTGGTCAGGCTTTGTTTCTGTTCAGGAGTATTTGCGGCCGAAAAGCCAGAGGTACTCCAGTCAAAAGCAGTCTCTATGTCGTTTTCCGAACTATAGGTCCCGACCATCAGCTCAGCCAGGGCAAAGCGCACTTCGGGATTGTTCGCAGCCAGTTCCCAAAGTGGAACCGCCTCCTTCATCGCCTGTTTTTGCTTGCCCGTCTGCGCCAGGATTTTAAGTTGGTTGAGTTTCGCTGAGGCAATCCCGTCCCAGGTGGGGTAGGCGTAAACGAGGTAACCAAAATACCGTGCGGCGAGCTCGGGTTGACCTTGTGCGAGGTGGATCTCACCGATTCTGTNNTGGATGATCCGTTCCCACAGGCTGATTGCGTTTGGGACCTTGCCTGCCCGGTAGGCGTCCTCAGCCTGTCGATACATGTCGTCGGCTTCCCGCGGGTAGGTGGTGGAGAAGACGGGCGCCAGGTTGGTAGGCGGGCCCTTTTCACCGACCCCCCCACAACCGGTGAGAACCAGGAGAAAAATAAGGAAAAGAGCCGGTATGCCTTTGTTGTCTATTTTCATATATTCCTCAATAAGGAATGAAGAGGGCACGGCTATTCGCGTGCCCTTTAGCACAACGGAAAACCCCTCAAGAATAGACTAAATGGGCAATCTCGTCCTGGTGCTTATTTTTTTACTTCCTCGAAGTCGGCGTCAACAACGTCCTCATCGGCTTTTTTCTGCTGCTGAGATTCTTCGGTTGCCTCCTGTTGCCCCTGTGCTCCCGCCTGCTGGCCGGCGGTCCGCTTGTAGGCCTCTTCGGCGACCTTATGGGAGAGTTGCATCAAGGCGTCCAGGTCGCGCTGAATGGCATCTTTGTCATCGCCATCCATGGTAGTCCTGAGCTTTGCGATTTGTGATTCAATATCCGACTTTGTAGTCTGATCGAGCTTATCACCCGTGTCGCGAATCGTTTTTTCAGTGCTGTAGATGAGAGTATCCGCGTGGTTTCTCGCCTCTACGAGTTCGCGCTTTTTCTTGTCTTCCTCGGCATGCAGCTCGGCCTCACGCACCAGGTTTTTTATTTCCTGTTCGCCAAGCCCGCTGGACGCCGTGATCTGGATCGACTGTTCCTTCTGGGTCGCCAGATCTTTTGCCGAAACGTGCACTATCCCGTTAGCGTCTATGTCGAAGGTGACCTCAATCTGCGGGATGCCTCTGGGCGCAGCGGGGATACCCACCAGTTCAAACCTGCCCAGGGTCTTGTTGTCAGAGGCCATATCACGCTCGCCCTGAAGTACATGAATCGAGACAGCGGTTTGGCTGTCGGTTGCGGTCGAGAATATCTGGCTCTTGCGGGTCGGAATCGTGGTGTTTCGTTCGATGAGCTTCGTCATGACGCCCCCGAGGGGGTTTCGATACCGAGCGACAGCGGAGTTACGTCAAGCAGCAGAATGTCTTTGACGTCGCCTTTCAACACCCCACCTTGAATTGCCGCCCCGATCCCGACAACTTCATCGGGGTTGACGCCCTTGTGAGGTTCCTTGCCAAAAAATTCCTGCACTTTTTGCTGTACACGAGGCATCCGGGTCATTCCGCCCACGAGTATCACCTCATCGATCTCTTTCAAGGAAAGGCCGGCATCCTTGAGTGCCTGCTGCATGGGAGGGAGCAAGCTGTCGATGAGCTGTTCAACCATTGATTCGAGTTTGGCCCTGGTAAGCTTTATGTTCATATGCTTTGGGCCGGAAGCATCCGCCGTGATGAAGGGCAGATTGATTTCGGTCTCCATCGTAGTGGAGAGCTCGATTTTTGCCCGCTCAGCGGCTTCTTTCAATCTCTGGAGCGCCATCTTGTCGGTCCTGAAATCTATGCCATAGTCTTTCTTGAACTCGGTGGCCAGCCAGTCGATTATGCGCTGGTCAAAGTCTTCCCCACCCAGGTGCGTGTTGCCGTTGGTGGATTTGACCTCGAATACCCCTTCGCCGATTTCCAGAATGGAAATATCGTAGGTCCCGCCCCCGAGGTCAAACACTGCGATCTTCTCGTCTTTTTTCTTATCCAGACCGTAGGCAAGCGAGGCCGCTGTCGGTTCGTTGATAATGCGCAAAACGTTCAACCCGGCGATCTTGCCCGCGTCCTTGGTGGCCTGCCGCTGGCTGTCATTGAAATAGGCGGGTACCGTAACGACGGCGTCGGTGACTTTTTCTCCCAGGTAATCTTCGGCTGTTTGCTTCATCTTCATCAGGATGAAAGCCGAAATCTCCGTAGGGCTGTAATCACGGCCCCGAATCTGAATATGCGCGTCTCCATTAGGGGCGTGGACGATTTTGTAAGGAAGCACTTTTGTGTCGGCCTGGATTTCCGGTGTATCGAACTTGCGGCCGATGAGCCTCTTTACCGCGAAGACCGTATTCTCGGGATTGGTTATGGCCTGTCGCTTGGCAACCTGCCCCACCAGCCGCTCGCCGCTTTCGGTCATGGCCACCATGGAAGGGGTGGTGCGGCTGCCTTCCGCATTGGTCAAAACCTTCGGCTCCTTTCCCTCCATGATGGCTACCACCGAATTGGTAGTCCCGAGGTCGATTCCTATAATTTTACTCATTTAATTGCCTCCTTGGGGTTACCTGTAATCCTGCTTTCCAGACTGTGGAGTATAAAAAAACTCCAGGCTCAGTCACGTGTGAATGTTCAGCAAGTGTCGTCTTTTGCATTTCTTGACACCCCGACCCTTGCAGGCCTGAGGAGTCTGTCGCGTAAAGTGTAGCCTTTTTGAAATTCCTTTGTCACGGTCATATCCGGATAGTCGGGGTTACGCTCCTGGATGACCGCCTCATGCAGGTTAGGGTCAAAACTGCAGCCCACCGATTCGAAAGGCGCCGCGCCGAACCTGGCAAACACATCGAGAAAGCTTTTGAGAGTCATCCGCACGCCATCCAGATCCCTTTCGCCATGCTCGATTGCGCGCTCAAGGTTGTCTACCACATCGATGAGCTGGCGCATTATGCTTTCATTAGCGTAGACTATGCCCTCGGATTTCTCCCTCTCAAGGCGTTTTCTGGTGTTGTCCAACTCAGCAGCAAGCCGCAGGATGCGGTCCTGTGCCTCCTTGAGTTCCTCTTCGCGTCTTGATAGGATTTGCCGGCAATCTTCTTGCTCATTATTGTGCGAAGCATCGACCTGGGTTTCAACCTGATCCCCCGGACAGGGATTTTTGCCGTCCGGCTTTCTTTCAGCAGATTTCAAACTGTTTTCCTCCACTTGATGCCACTCAATGGTCCTGACAATATAAGTTCACCTTTAGGCAAATGCGGCATTGCCACATGCAAAAGTCGATTTTTTAATTTTCATCCGGGATTTCCAGTATCTGGCTAAGAAACTGCGCTGTAAACTCTACGATCGGTATGATTCTGGAATAATCCATGCGCAGGGGACCAAGCACGCCGAGCAGGCCCAATGGGGTGCTCCCCCGCCAGTAGGGCGCTGAAATCAGGCTCATTTCCTGCCATTCCTGCTGTTCCCCCTCGGTCCCGAGCATTATCTGGATTCCCGTTGAAGCCTTCAAAGTCTCGTCCAGCAACCGTATCATCTTGGATTTATCCTCAAAGGCCTTCAGTATCCTCCTCATTTGTTCAACATCTGCGAACTCCGGATTATCCAGAAGATTGGTCCTGCCTTCTATGTAAATCTCGCTATCCTCGATCGTATCCTGAATTGCCTGGTGGGCCATTTTCAGGGCGCGCGAAAAAAGCCGGTCAAAAAGCGCCTTCTCACTCTCCATTTCCTCCATAATGCGCTCCTTCACCTTGGACAGGGGCACATTCTGTAGAAGTTCGTTTATATACCGGCTGTACTTGTCAAGTTCGACCTGCGTAACCTCTTCTTTAGATTCGATGTGTGTCTGATGAATAAGGCCCGCCTTTGAAATAAGAATCACCATTATGTCAAAAGGCCCAAGTCGAATAAATTCGATATGCTTGAACGATGTAACCGAAAGCCTAGGCCACAGCACAACCCCAGCCTGCCTGCAGTATTGGGAAAGCAGTTTCGAGGTCCCGCGCAGCAGTTCCCTTATGTCTTGCGGCTTGGTTTTCAATGCAACCCGAATTCGTTCCTTTTCCGATCCTTCAAGCTGCCTGGACGGCATGATCGAATCGAGGTAAAGCCGCAGCCCCTTAACCGTGGGAACTCGGCCAGCCGATGTGTGCGGCTGGAGAAGCAGCCCCATTTCCTCAAGATCAGCCATCACGTTGCGGATAGTAGCAGGGCTGGCGTTCATGACGCTTCTTTTGGAAATGGTCCTGGATCCCACTGGTTCGCCGGACTCGATATAATCGGTAATAACGGCTTCCAGGACAATCTGATCGCGTTGCGTAAGCTCGATCATGCCCAAACTCCCCTTTTGGTAGCACTCGCCATAAAAGAGTGCTAAACAAACCTAGTCTTATTTAACCCGTTTGTCAAGACGCCAACATCATATCGAAACTTTATGGGGGAGACGGGACGACGGTGAGATGTTTCAGCTTTTCCGTTTCTGCGCATCTGCGGGTTGTCCTGTCCGCCACTGGTCATTGGCCCTGCCGCATTATGCCGCAAAGTCTATTGAGCAGATCGAACACCCGTGCGGCGTGGTCCTCCGGCAGGCTGCCGCAGCCGCAGCTAGGGGTGAAAAGCGAGTGAGCAATTACTTCGTCTATCTCCATCTCACCTGCGGCAAGCTCCCGGATCTGGCCTGTCCACCTGCGGGCAAGACCTTCCGGGGTTTCGGTCTGAATCGCGTCAAGGTCCGATGTGGGGACTATGCCCCAAGCTATGTTGCCGCCCTGGGCCATGAATTGAAGGCATTGCTTCCTGTAGAGGGCGAACTTATCGAAATAGCCATATGAATCGAAATTGATGATGTCGAAATTTGATTGAAACAGCAGCAGCCAATCGGTGTTGGCGCAGACGTGAACCCCTGCGAGCCCTCCGGCTGTATGTACGGCGTCGACCACTTCGGCCAGCATTCTCAGGACCAGTTCGGCGGAAACGGAAATGAAGGCCGAAGAGCCGAACCCCGCAAGTCCGGGTTCGTCCAGAAAAATCATTAGCGGGACCCCGAAAGTCTGCATGAGCTCAATCTGCCACATGGCTTTGAGGCCGAGAAGCTTCGGTATGATGTCCAGGAAGCGTTCGTCGTAAATGAGCGCGCGGCCGTTGCTTCGGTATGATGTCCAGGAAGCGTTCGTCGTAAATGAGCGCGCGGCCGTCTTGGTCCTTCAGGCCGCTCAGAAGGGTAAATGGACCCACGATCTGCCCCTTCAGGGCGCGAAGGGGCAAATCGGCGCCCTTGACGTTCTCAAGAAAACAGCGGAAGGTTGCGCTGGTTTCTTCACCCATCCCGAAGCCCGGGGCTTCGATGTGGAGCGGTCTGTCGCCGAGAGCAAGGTACCGTTCATAAAAAACAAGGACCTGCTGGTCGAATTCCGGCGTATCAGACCTCACGAATTGCCTTCCCTCTTCGGTTACAAGACCCGGCAGACCTTCGATATATTGTGCCATCATCCGCTCGGCGGGATATACAGTCAACTGGGGCCATGCGGGTATCTCCGGCGCAGCCTGCAACACAAGTCCGATTGCTCTTTGCCGATCCCTCTGAGGCATACTGCCGATGAGAGTGGCGGACCCGAGTCCCTGGAAGTTTTTCAAAGTGCGGCTCCTTTCTACCGTGGTTATCGTATCTGCTGAATTAACAGATCGCTGGAGCAAGCTTTCAAATCGGGGCTCAATCCCGAAACCTCAACTCGGAAATAATCCCATCTTTTGCCGGTATCAAGTTTTATTTGCTTTTCAGTCTTTTTGTGTTTTACAAAGGCTGCAACTTAATCACTTGGGGAGGAATCAATGGCCGAAGATCTCAAGAAAATGTACCGCACGTTAATGGAGGATCATTTTCCGGACTCGCTGCGTGTGAGCTTCGGGGACCAGTCGCTCGTCTACAGGAAGCGCTCCTGGAAGTTTCCGGACGATAAAACGGGGGAGTTGATCGAAAAGGGGCTGCGTTACGGGGAAAATCCAGGCCAGGAAGCGGCCCTCTACGAACTGGTCGAGGGCAATCTCACGTTGGGCGCCTGCCGGTTTATCGATCCCGGAAATGGTCTTGTCAGCGCCGTTGACGAGGAGGCCATGCTCCAGGAAGGCAAACATCCCGGAAAGATCAACCTGACTGACCTGGACAACGGACTCAATATAGTGAAGTTTCTAATGGACAAACCCGCTGCTGTAATCCTCAAGCACAACAATCCCTGCGGTGCGGCCCTGGGTGCAAACCTCTCCGAGGCATATCATCGCGCAAACCGCGCAGACCGGATTGCCGCTTTCGGAGGATGCCTCGTGGTCAACCGCCCGGTCGACAAGGCCACGGCCCAACTTATTTCGGAAAACTACCTCGAGGTGGTTGCGGCTCCTGACTATGAGGAGGGCGCCCTGGGGATCCTGAAAAAGCGTGCCAACCTGCGCATTATCCAGATATCCAGGATAGACCGGCTCCGGGATCACATCGATATGCGGTTCGTCGATTTCAAGTCTCTGATCGACGGGGGTCTGATCGTTCAGCAGTCGCCGCTCAATAAGATCAGGAACGCCGGGGATTTCGAACTTGCGGAAACCACCTACCAGGGCAAAACCTACAAAATCAGCAGAGAGCCGAGCGAACAGGAAATGGCGGACCTGCTTTTCGGATGGTTTGTCGAGCAGGGCGTAACTTCCAACTCTGTAATATACGTAAAAGATGAATGCACTGTCGGAATCGGCACGGGCGAACAGGATCGCGTCGGAGTCGCCGAAATCGCCGTATATAAGGCCTACCAGAAGTACGCAGACGTGCTCTGTTTCGACAGGCATAAAATCTCGTACAAGGACCTCGATCTAGCCATAGAGAAGGGAGAGCGCCCCAAAGAGCAAAAAGAGCAGATTGATGTTCTCACCTGCGAGGCCAGGGCGGGTCTTATAGGCGCCGCCATGGTTTCGGATGCCTTTTTCCCGTTTAGAGACGGTGTGGACGTCGGGATCCGCCAGGGGATAAAAGCTGTTGTGCAGCCAGGCGGCTCTATGAGGGACTGGGAAGTGATCGATGCCTGCAATGAAGCGGGAGTGACAATGGTGCTAACTGGACAGCGGGCGTTCAAACACTGAAACCTGCTTAGTCATAAAGACCCTTGAAGTTTGTCCATATGATATGGAGAAGTTCCCGGAACATGGCCAGCGACATAGAGGGCAGACGCCACCCCTTTTTANNCGAACTCTTCAACCCAGAAGCCGCGTTTCCGGGCAAGAAAAAGAATCTCCGCATCAAAGCTGAAGCCGCTAATGTTGCTTTTCTTAAACAAGTATTTCGCGGCCTCCCGGCGAAAACCCTTCAGACCTGCCTGTGTATCCCGGAAAGGCAAACCCAAAGCCGACCTAATAATCCAGTTCAATGACCTTCCCAAAAGCGCCCTTATTATTTCCGCCTCTCCCGACAGGCGAGTGTACAAGCTGCGAGACCCGATTACTATATCCGCCGCTTCCAGTTTTTCCTTTATGATTTTCAAATAATCTGTGGAATAAGCCATGTCCGCATCCATAAAACAATATGCATCTGCCTCCATCAACTCGAAGCCGGTCCTGATCGCATGTCCTTTTCCCATATTGGTTTCATAACCGGCAAAGGAGACATTCCCTGTCCGGCGTTCTTCGAGGGACTTCTTCAGCACTTCAACAGTCCCATCAGTTGAACCGTCGTCTACGAATAGGAAATGGTAGCTCGGGTTATGGGCTGAAAACTCGATGGCTGATTCAACAGCGCGTCCAATGACCCCTCTTTCATTAAAGGCCGGCAGAATAACCGCCACCTTTTCGATGTTGATTTGAGACGGTCTGGGCACGGGCGTTTCCGATATAAAAGGCACAAGAGCGGTCTGTCTGATCGCTATGAGGGTAGCCACCCAAAGTGTCACGGTACTGAGCAAAACGAGCCCGAAATCCCGAAGATACATAAACGGCCCCATGTCAATAGATGTCAAAAGGTGGCTCACTGCAATAAACCAGAACACAGCCTTCCACCAGGGGGGGATATGCCCATATGAATACCTCTCCCAAAGCATGACAAGAAGGACCATCACGAGCGGCACTGCCATCGAAACGTAATGAGGATGAAATACGGGGCTTGTCACAAACATTAACGGAATAAAGGCGCTGATGAAACAAACCTCTGCTATGGTTGCATCTATTTTCCCCGAATACCATTTGCCCTTCCACCCCGAAGCAAGCAGGGTAATTGCCAGCGCGATAAAAGCGATCGTCCAATGCGCAGCGCGTACACCCGGATTCGCCACATTCGGGCGGCTTTTTTTATCGGGATGCATGATATTATTCAACACGGCCATCGTAGAGTTGCAGTCTCCGCCGGTAAATCCGGTGAGTTCCCACCCTCGGCTGGATCCGGAATCGCCCCTCATGCCCGCTGTAACAATTTCCTGATAGAATGATTTATACGTCGATGCTGTTCTCGCCGGCCCGAGCACAACCAGGGGCACGAGGATAAGCCCCGCCAGGAGTCCAACGGCGCTTCCGGAGAGCATGCGCCAATCGCGGCGCCATAAGGGGAAGGCTAGCAGAATGGCTGGAGTCAGTTTCACGCAAATTGCAGCGGAAAGCCACAGACCCGCACGAAGCCTTCTGCCCTTGAGAATCGAGGCGGCGACGCAACACAAGAAAAATACGATAAGCAGACCCGGTTGCCCACGCATCTGGCATCGAGCGATCGCCGGAAAAAGAATCAACAGGGGACCGGTCCGCAATGCCCACCAACGTTGTGAAAAACGGCGTCCCCTGCCTGCCGCCAGATTCCTGAACGGAGCTTCCACGGTCCTGGCGAGGATTCCGATACCGCCAACCCCAAGAGCCATGGTAATGATATACCAGATCCCGACACTTGCTTCGTAAGGCAGATATCCCGTCCTATCTTCTCCATTGGGAGGGTCTGCCAGTGGAGTCATAAGGATGGCGAGCAGAGGTGGGTAAAGGTAATGGAAACCTTTGTCATCTGTTGTTTTGTACATATCATCGCCGGTGCGCACAGACCACGCAGCTCTGAGGTAAGGACCGATGTCTGTCATACGCCTTTTAAGGAATGCACCGCGAAATTCCACCATTGCGCCGAAAAGAATGACCGTAACGAGAAACAAGCTTAGCCCGATCACATGGAGCTTCGAAAGAGGTTCTGAAGATCTTTTCAGAAAATGTGCAGAAGCCGGTTGATTCTCCACAGCAAAAATCCCAGATTCAGGGGTGTTTAACAACTCTGCAGGGACTG
>OMSV01000187.1 GCA_900290385.1 Syntrophobacter sp. SbD2
CAATCGCCGCAAGCGGTGCAGTCCTTTTCGGATACGTATCGGGCTTTTTTTAGAATCCTGACCTCGAAGTTGCCAACATATCCTTTGACGTCGATCACTTCGGACAGAGTGAGGAGCTTTATTCTGGGATGCCGACCGGCATCTGTCATCTTCGGCCCGAGTATTCAGATGGAACAGTCCATTGTGGGGAAAGTCTTGTCAAGTCTTGCCATCTGGCCGCCGATGGAGGGTTTTCTTTCCACCAGGACAACCTCGTAGCCGTTATCGGCAAGATCGAGCGCTGCCTGGATTCCAGCGATGCCTCCGCCTATTACCAGAGTCCGCTTGCTGAGCGGTATTTTCCGGCCTTGGAGGGGTTCGAGCCTGAGTGCTCTTGC
The DNA here is from genome assembly GCA_900290385.1 of Syntrophobacter sp. SbD2. The sequence goes on from OMSV01000187.1 coordinate 378, forward strand.
CACAGCCATTCTCACCAGGTCGAGGGCTTTGTCTGTGGCGGCTTCGGGTTCGTCAATGTGAACCCAACTGCACTGTTCACGCAGGTTAGCCATTTCGAGCAGGTAAGGATTGAGGCCGGCGCTCTGGATCATCTGCCGAAAGGTGGGTTCATGGAGCCTTGGAGAACAGGAGGCGATCACCACGCGGTCAAGCCCGAGCTCGGCAATATCTTCCCTGATGCCCTGCTGACCGGGTTCCGAGCACGCATAGTGGATATCTCGCGCAAGAACGACATTTTCAAGCTTGGCGCTCTCGGAGGCGACTCTCCGGCAATCGACTGTTCTGGCGATGTTCAATCCGCAATGGCAGACAAAGACGCCGATGCGCGGATTTTGGTCATGTATGGAGGTTTTTTGCATGTTACTCCCACTGTATTGTTCGGGCCAGGATGGAGGTGAGGTCGGCCATCTCCATTCTGATTTCATTTCCCAGGAAAGGGTCTTCCATGGCGCACTTGAGGTGTATCTGGCATTTAGGGCAGGCGGTTACCAGAAGGTTGCTCCCGGTTTCTTTTGCCTGCCTGAGCCTGTTTACCTGCATAGCTTTGGAGTAGCTGTCACATCCTGTCCATGCACAATTTCCGCAGCAAAGCGAAGAAACTCCTCGATCGCGCATTTCGGTGAATCCGCGCACGTTGAGCCGTTGCAGAAGATTTCTCGGCAATTGGCATCCGGTTTGTGTGCGGCTGAGCCTGCAAGGGTCTTGAAAGGTTATCTTCCTGTTGAGTTTTGAGAAACCGATGGCGCCCTTGCTGATTTGGGCTTCCGCGAGTTCGAAAATATGGGTCACTTTGAATCCGGTTTCGATCCCGTTTTGGGGATAGTAGCGCGAGAAGGCCTGGTAACATTCCGGACAGGCCGTAACAAGTTCTTCGATCCCCATCTCCGATATCAGTTTCACATTGAGCCGGGCGAGTTTGACAAAGTGATCGCGGTCTCCCGACCAGAGCAGATCATGGCCGCAGCACCTCTCGTTTTGCATTATTGCCGGATGAATATCGAAAAAGTTCATGAGCCTGAGCGCATCGGCCAAAATGTCGCTGGTATTTATGCCCAGGTGATTTTTGAAAAATGTGTCGAAGTAGGGAGCGCACCCTCCGAAGAACAGGGTTTTGCTCTGCGGGTCGGTTTGAATTTCGGGCGGCAGCCAGCTCCAATGCTCCACCGGCAGGTTGGGCGAGGCCAAAGCACGCATGAGGGAGTGGAAGAAACCCTCATGGGCTTCAAACCGGCCATTCCCGGATGCCGCGTTGCGCATCTCTTTTATAAAGTCCGGAAAGCTGACCGCCGAGGGGCATCGATCATAGCAAAGGCCGCAGGTAAGGCATGACCAGATGTCCTCCTTAATGCAGGAGGAGTCCAGGTCGCCCGTTACTACGGCGTTTGCTATTGCTCTGGGGGAAAACTGTTTTCCGGAAAGAGTTACCGGGCATGCGGATGAACATTTGCCGCAGTCCTGGCAGGTGTTGATATTGTGGGTGGCCATAATAGAGGCAGCCGACTCGGGAGAGAGCGCAGGTTTTATTGTTGGACGGGGAGGTTCGACAGGTGTTTTGCCCAGTTGTTCAATCGTGTCTCTGAACGCGTTGAGAAAATCGAGCATCTCTGAAGGCTGGTCAGGATAGAACGAGGCAAAGCCGAGCCGAGCCTCTCCCAAACCCAGCAGGCGAAGAATCCCCCTGGTGTCTTCCACGTTTCTCTCGGCAACACTAGTCCCTATCCCGTAGCGGCAAGTGCCGGGCTTGCACCCGACCAGGGCGACCCCGTCGGCGCCGGTTTCGAACGCCTTGAAAAGGAGCGACTTGGTGATTCGACCGCTGCAAGGTATCCTTATCATCCGGACCTCGCGGGGCAGCGGCGCAAGCGTGTCCTGGAGGGTCTGGAATGCGGCGTGAGGGCACCAGTTGCAGAGGAAAAGGATTATTTTGAGATCATCTTCCATGAGTCTTAATCCGGTCAGGGAGTTGCTTCAAGAACCCCGAGCCGTTACCTCCTCAATCATCTGCTCCAGGAAGAGCCTGTCGCGATAGGGGCTGTCGGCGGCGTCGGACGGACAGATCGAAATGCAGTTGCCACAGCCCTTGCAAAGTGCCTCATCGACAACCGCATAACCAGATCCAAGCGTGTTGGTGTGAAAGCTCACCGCCCGATAGGGGCAAGCGTTGACACACCGGCCGCATCCCCTGCAAAGATCCTCGTTTATAGAAACCGTGTATCCCTTGTTTTGTCTGGGCCCACGCGGCATAACGGTGGCTGCGAGAATGCCTGCGGCCGTGCCCTTTATGCGTTCAGAGGCATTGATGCCCGGTGGACTCGCCAGCAGAAGCCCCGGTATCGACGTAGCCCCGGGAACGAAGAAGGGAATTCCTCTCAGGCCCTTTGCCTGCATGGAGTGTGTAAACTCATGCGGCGGCATGTCCGGGTGAGGCATATAAGCTATATTTCTTCGCGCCCTGTCTCCCAGAATTACCGCTCCTGCGCTGAAAACCTGGTGGGTGCCGTCTTCCATAATCACGACCACCCGGAAGTCTCCCACAGTGCCCTTAAGCGACCGGGCGCACGATCCAAGAAATGCGTGGACATTAGGATAATCGGGCGCCGAAGGAAGAGGTCTGTCGGGGCTTCCGAACAAAAAGACTTCCATTCCCATTTGGCCCAGGGTCTGAGCACTTCTGAGCGCAGCTTCGGATTCACCGATGATTGCGGTTGTGAAGTTATACTGGCGAGCTGGAGAGGGGAGGGACTTGAGATGGGCGGCGCGCCGTATAGATCTTTGCAGCAGTCCCTTGAAGCGGCTTACGGCCAGAGGTGTGTCACTCTTTAAGAGTGCAAGCGCCTCGCCTCGAAGGTTGCACGTCTCGGCCATTGCCCTTGCTATACCGGTACCCTGAAAGATCGTAGCCTTTAGCCTGCTTCGCTGGTCAGTACACGCACTGCATATGAGGTCCAGGGGGCAGCACACGCAGGAAGCGAGTACGAATCGGGTGAGGCCTTTTTCGCGAATCGTCCTTAGTATTGATGCGGCGCCTTCCAGTGTGCACGCTGACGGAACCGACTCGGCGTATTCCACCGGTGAGTTCTCCGGAAGGTAGGAAATGAACCTGTCCAATTCCGGGTCCCACCCGAGGGAATCGTTGCAACGGCATACAAAAACACCGATGCGAAGGTCGGATGTGAGCTGGGGTCCCGGGGGCGAAAACGAGATGCCATGGCCCTTCATGCGCGGGGCGCCGTCGCCGAGCAGCAGAACAGCTTCCGATACGGCGGCAAAACCGCGTAGCGTCATGACA
>OMSV01000083.1 GCA_900290385.1 Syntrophobacter sp. SbD2
AAATATGGCAGCTAAGGCTGGGAACGACCACCGGAAGGGGGAATTTCAAAAGACCCGATCTCGACACCTCCCGAACCGCTCCGACATCCTGACTCCGTTCCCGGCATGTCCCTTTTTTTCAAAACGTGTTATCCTAAAAACCTCTCACATTCAGTAATCCGAGAAGAAGCGATAAGAATGTACCTGACTTCCTTCATTCACCGAGAGGAGTTGCTACGCATTGCCCATCGCTGGCTTTGTGGAAGGGCGGAACCTTTTGACGCTATGCTGCTTACGCGGATTTTTATCTGCGACGGGTATGTGCTGGGCGAGACTCTTGAAACGGTGATAGGGGAAATTGTCGGCAAGCTGTATTGCGGGGAGTTTCGAAAGGTGCGTATCCGGTCCAAGGGAGGGTTGAGAGACGAGCTATGTCACATTACCGGCGAGATCAGTCCCAGGATGGCATACCTCTTCGAGTGCTATCGGCAAAATTCCGAGTACTTCTATTATCAAACCCCTGTCAACGGCGTCCTCTGCATCGATGACGGCGGTAGGCTCATTGCTTCATACAGAATCAAGCGGCCTAAAAGAATCGCCGAAAAAGCCAACAGGCGGATAGCCAACTGGATTTTCCAGACCGTTCAGAGTAAAGCCCAGACGATGGCCGACGTCCGTGCTAAAAAGTTCGGTATTGCGCTCGATCAGTTGATTACTCCCCGCGAGGAGATGGACAGGGAATTCATTGAGGCTGAGGCAAGCATTGCCGACAGTTTCCGTCAGGGCGCCATCCGAATTGAGCGATCATCGATCACGATAGACGATGTGGGCGGGGTCAAAATCCTGGGGACTCAAGAACAACTGGCAAAGATCGAAGGAGCCCTGAGGAGCGATCCTTCCATCGGCGTTTCGGAGCGGGAGAGTTTTTGCGGAAACTATGAAGCTTCCAGCCTGATTCTTGATATTCCGTGGGACCCTGAAGAAATTTGCAGAAAATTCCGGGATTCGAAAAGCTGGGAAAAGTATTTGAATCGAGGCATTTCCGCATCCGAGCTGAAGAAGGGGATTGAACCCCTCCTGGAAAACGCGGAGGCGCGAATCAAAGTCGAGTTGATCCTGTCTACACCGGAAGCAATGGTGGAATCCGAGCTGGGAAACAGCATCCACGAAGAGCGGATAATCTCCCAGAGAGACCATAAACCCTATAAAGGATATATTCCCACAAACGTCGAATTTCTTCTGGAGTACCTGTTCGCCGTAGGACTCAGTCCTGCGGCTGAGATTAAGGAGGTTCCGATAAAGCTCTGGGGAAGGTATTTGCCCGATACGCTCGTTATGTTCATACGTGAGCTCTTTCAGCTCCCTCAATATGATCTTTTTTACTAGCCTGCGCGTAATTCAATGCTCGACAAAATCTTTTTTTTCAATATTATATGGCTCAAGGCATGTGAAAGTTATTTCAAATTAACGCGCGCTCATCTAACCTGCTGCTGCACAAGGAGTTGAAAATGACCGAATTCAGTTACCAGGACCCTTTTCCCATTGGAGAAGATGACACAAAGTACAAACTGGTGGCCAAGGGTTACGTTTCTGTTGCAAACTTTGAAGGGAAACAGCTTCTTAAGGTAGAGCCCGAAGGACTCCAGTATCTCGCAAATCAGGCAACGCGTGAGGTTTCCTTTCTGCTTCGTCCCAAACAACTCGAAAAGTGGGCTGCAATCCTTGAAGATAAGGAATCTTCTCCGAATGACCGTGGCGTAGCCATTGCCCTGCTTCAGAATGCGGAAGTAGCTGCCAAGTTTGTCCTGCCGCTGTGTCAGGATACCGGGACCGCCACGATTGTGGCCAAAAAGGGCCAGCATGTCTGGACCGGCGTAAAAGACGAGGAATTTCTTTCCAAGGGAGTCTATCAAACCTACACGGAAGAAAACCTGCGTTACTCTCAAACCATCCCTCTAACGATGTACGAAGAAAAAAATTCAGGCTGCAATCTTCCGGCTCAGATCGATATCTACGCTACCGACGGGGCGGAATACAAGTTCCTGTTCATAGCCAAAGGCGGTGGTTCGGCCAACAAGAATATGCTCTACCAGGAATCAAAGGCGCTTTTGAACCCGGTGAACCTCGAGAAATTCCTGGTGGAAAAGATGATGAGTCTTGGTACGGCCGCTTGCCCGCCCTACCACGTTGCCTTCGTGATAGGCGGTACATCGGCGGAGGCCTGTCTGAAGACTGTAAAGCTTGCGACGACCGGATATCTCGACCACCTGCCCACCATAGGAAACGATGGAGGCCAGGCATTCCGGGATTTGGAAATGGAGGAAAAGGTCTTCAAGGCTGCCTGTAAATCCGGGTACGGCGCGCAGTACGGCGGGAAGCACTTTGCCCTGGACGTAAGAATCATACGGCTGCCACGCCACGGGGCTTCGTGTCCGGTTGCAATGGGAGTTTCCTGTTCGGCGGACAGAAACATCAAGGCCAAAATCAACAAGGAGGGCATCTGGATCGAGGAACTCGATGCGCATCCGGAAAAATACCTACCCGCAAAATATCGTGGAAAACATGAGCATGGCATTGCGAAGATCGATCTCAA
>OMSV01000079.1:0-3325 GCA_900290385.1 Syntrophobacter sp. SbD2
GCGGCATTGCACACAACTTCGGATCAGACACTAAGCCTTGCCTGCCATACAGGAGAATCCCGTATCACCCGCGCAGCAAGTTACTTCGGGACGAGCATCTTCGCCCGTAAGGGGTATCAGTTTTGGGATTACCCACGACATACAATCACCTCCTTCGGCGCCGGCCTTGAGGCCGGCTATGTAGTAGGCGGCATTGCGGTCAACTGCGGACCGGAAGCCGCCGATCTCTTTGGCAAACTGATAGCGTAAAAGATCTGTGATGTCAAGTTTTCGGTGGGACATTGTAGTAAGCAAGTGAATGTCCGCTCTTTCGGGACAGGTGGTCGTAGTGTTAAAAGTGCCATCCTAAGGAGGTGAAAAGGGATGGCACAATACAGGCCGATCGCGCTGTACGAAAATGTGTCCATCCAGCCATTTGGGACCATGTTTCCGTGAAAGATTGAAAATTCAAACAAGATACGCTTTTCCTATGTGATGACTTTCTAGAAATGGTAAAAAGTCAATGGGTTAAATATTGACTGAAAGGTGTCGCCGGATGAACCTGTGCATCAGTCTGCGGGGCATCCTTAAACAACCAGGGAAGACTTCTTGGTCCATGGGCATTTTACACGTCCAGCGCCCCGTGAACTTCGATTGTGAGTGCTATATGCAGGTTTTAAAACGATGCAGATGTTAATTGAGGGTTTCTCGCTCGTCTTACTGTCGCTGTCCGCCCTTATTTGGTGCAAATTCGTTAAGGGAGCCAAGAGGTTTCTTTCCCCGTTCTGGTTTTCGGGAGTTTTTAGGCGTCCATGGGCCGCCATTTGTTTGATCGGGGGGCTTGCCTTTATCGTAGGCGCCTCGTTGACCATTTTCGCGGGCATACCTCAGCCTATCATTGGGGATGAATCCAGCTATCTTTTGGCTGCTGACACTTTCGCACAGGGCCGCCTTACCAACCCTCCGCACCCTCTATGGAAACACTTCGAGAGTCTGCATGTCATCCAGCAGCCCACATACGCCTCGAAATATCCCCCCGCGCAAGGTCTGGCATTGGCATTCGGACAAGTATTTTTTGGACACCCTATAGTCGGTGTGTGGTTGAGCGCCGCCGCCGCATGCGCTTCCATTTGCTGGATGCTGTGCGGATGGGTCCCGGTAAGGTGGGCATGGACGGGCGGCCTTATAGCCGTCGTGCGCATAGTATTGTCCGGACCCTATTTCATAGGCGCCTCCGCATCTCAAGCCTATTGGAGTCAAAGCTACTGGGGGGGCGCGGTCGCAGCGTTGGGTGGCGCCCTGGTCTTTGGCGCCTTACCTCGAATCATGAAAAACCAAAAGCCCCTTGACGCCCTCTGGTTGGCTGCCGGTTTGGCGATACTGGCGAACAGCCGGCCGTTCGAGGGACTGGTTGTCACTTTACCCGTTATAGCAGTTTTAGTTGCATGGTGCGTAAGAGCAAGGGACGTCGGTTTACAAACCGTCTTAAACCGAGTGCTGGCGCCGATACTGCTGGTCCTGATTCCAACCGTGCTATGGATGGGCTTTTATAATTATCGCGTAACAGGCCACCCTCTGCTTATGCCATACTCTGTTCATGAATCGACCTATCAGGTTGCGCCGCCCTTTTTATGGATGTCTCTGAGGCCGGAACCGGTCTATAACCACCAGGTACTGAAGGAGCTTTATGCGGATTGGAGGCGCAATCGTTTCCTGAGCCTGCGTTCGTTTCACGGCTTGACCGTGGCGACGGGCCATAAAATCTTAGCGCTATGGTGCTTCTTTGTCGGGGTGCTGTTTACGCCGTTTTTTGTTAAATTTCGCCAAATGCTGCGCCGCAGGAGCGTTCAATTTGCGCTGGGAACATGGGCGCTTCTTGTTGCGGCGATATTGTCGGAAACATGGAACCTGCCGCATTATGCAGCTCCAGCTTCATCACTGGCCATTCTGCTCGTGGTGGAATCGCTTCGTCAAGCGCGACCAGCAAAATGGCATGGAAGAAGAGTCGGGCGATTCCTGGTGCGCGCGACGTTGGGAAATACCGGGAGCCGTCAAACTGGAGCCAGGACCGTCACAAAATAGAGTGCAGCCTCAATCAGGCAGAAGGAAACCACCTTGTTATCGTCCGTTATGACCCGGCGCTCCTTCATCCCGATGAGTGGATTTACAACCGAGCCGATATTGACTCGGCGAAGGTAGTTTGGGCCAGAGAAATGGACCCTCGATCAAACACGAAGCTGATCGAGTACTTTAAGGACCGGCACATTTGGCTGCTGGAACCGGACAAGGTTCCGCGACGCCTGGCGCCGTATACTGTGGAGAGTGATAGCCAGTGTCTTATTCACTGCTTTCCATCTCACCACGTAGATCGGTTAGGTACGACTATTGCGGTAAGCGCAGATCCTGGTTCAAGAATCTTTTTCCTGCAGCTTCCATTACATCTTTGAGTATCGTTGCCGCTTCTTACTCCTTTTCGTCAGGAACTTCGAGAATGATTTCGTCATGTACCGTTCCAATGATCTTGGCTCCTGTACCCACCAATCTTTGAGGGAGCAGGCCCAGGACCTTTTTTTTGATGTCTGCGGTTGTCCCTTGCACGGGCTTGTTGTAAAGTGGGTCCTGAAACTGAAAAAACCATTCTCCTTGACCTATTGCTTGCATGTTCGATTGCGAAATTGTGTGACTTTGCCGGCATTAGCGTTGTTCCAGAAGTTTTTTGGGCAGAACCGACCCGGAAATGTGGTTTGGATGAAGCATGAGGCACAACTTGATGCATTATTCCCGGATGCATTATTCCCGGATGCATTGTTCCCGGATGCATTGTTCCGTATGGCGGGATGTGGTTTATGTTAAGCAGAACGAAGCAAATCGTGACGATTTACCTTCTTCTGACGGTTTTTACCCTCATAGCGTTCTGGCTGGTCAGTCAGTGCGATTTCATTAATTATGACGATCATATATACGTAACCGGGAACATCCATATACGGCATGGCATCACGGTTCAGGCGATTCGGTGGGCGTTCACGACCAGTTATGCCTCAAACTGGCATCCCGTGACTTGGATGTCCCATATGCTCGACGTTCAACTCTTTGGTTTAATGCCCCGATGGCATCATCTGACCAACCTCCTGTTTCACATTGCAAATACGCTGTTGCTCTTTTTTATTTTCCACCGCATGACAAAAACGCCCTGGAAGAGTGCCTTCGTGGCGGCCTTGTTTGCCCTTCACCCTCTCCACGTGGAATCCGTCGCCTGGGTGGCCGAGCGAAAGGATGTTCTTTCCACTTTTTTCTGGATGCTCACCATGGCCGCCTATATCCATTATGTCGAGCATAGGACGGAGGA
>OMSV01000079.1:3335-7999 GCA_900290385.1 Syntrophobacter sp. SbD2
CTTAGGACTTATGGCAAAACCCATGCTGGTAACCCTTCCTTTTGCCCTGCTGCTTTTGGACTATTGGCCCCTGAAGTGCTTCCAACAAGAAAAATCCATTCAAGAAATTCGTACCGAGGTCACGAAGCCTTTATCTGATAATAAGAGAAAAGGGAAATCGAGCAGAAATCACACCTCCGGACCTGAGCCGGGGCGGGTTGTGCAAACAATGGTGAAAGAAGAAAAACCAGCGGCTCCTAAATATCAATGGGCATTGGTTTGCCCTCTGATTCTGGAAAAAATCCCGTTTCTTGTGCTTGCAGCTCTCTCATGTATCGTGACGTACGTGGCTCAAAAAAAGGGAGGAGCGGTTGTATCCTTTGCGGGCATTCCACCGGGTGTTCGCATCGAAAATTCATTCGTCTCCTATATCATTTACATTGTAAAGACCATCTGGCCAAGTAATCTTGCCGTTTTTTATCCTCATCCGGGGTGGAGGCCTCTCTGGCAGGTCCTCCTTGGCGCCATAAGTTTCACGGTTATCCGGACTGAAAAGAGAGTCCCTTACCTGGCAGTGGGATGGCTCTGGTTTATCGGTACACTTGTGCCCGTCATAGGGATTGTGCAAGTCGGTGCTCAGGCCATGGCGGACCGCTATACTTATATCCCCCAGATCGGGTTGTTCGTCATGGCAGCATGGGGGATTCCGGAACTCTTGGGAAAATGGCGTTACCGCAAAGAGGCGCTTTTTGCGTTGTCGGCATCGATCCTTGCATGCCTTTTAATTGTTACATGGACACAGGTCGGGTACTGGCGAAATAGTATTACGCTGTGTGATCATGCCCTGAAAGTTACCAACCGCAATGATATTATCCACAATTGCAGGGGTGATGCCTTTTACCGCCTTGGCAATATCACGCAGGCGATTTCAGATTTTGACAGGGCCATCGAGATCAATCCCAAATATGCTGAAGCTTATGATAACAGGGGCGCTGCCTATGCCGAGCTCGGCGACCACAGACAGGCGATTTCAGATTATGACAGGGCCATCGAAATCTATCCCAAATATGCTGGTGCCTATAATGATCGCGGCGCTGCCTATGGCATAATTGGCAATTACAGGCAGGCAATTTCAGATTACGACAGGGCCATCGAGATCAATCCAGAATATGCAGAGGCTTATTATAACCGGGGTTTTGCTTATGGCAGGCTTGGCGATCACACGCAAGCGGTCTCGGACTATAACAGGGCCATCGAGATCAATCCTGAATATGCAGAGGCTTATTATAACCGTGCTGTTGCCTATCACAAACTTGGCAACAACCGGCAGGCGGTTGAGGACCTGAAAACAGCGGCCAGATTTAACGACGAAGATGCAAAGAACTCTTTGATGAGGTTAGGGATAATGTGGTAGCCGGAATTCTAATTCTGGAATAAGGGTGGGCACATGTAAAAGACCCATGTTCAAACACATCGCTGTACCCACCCCACACCATCTACAATCCCAAACTCACTTCCGCCTGCTGAATTACCCAAATAGTTGGCAAATAAGAAAGGAGATAGCAGGGTTCCGCTATACGCGGTCATAAAGCAGATTAATCTCATCCCCAAGCCTCAGCCACCCTGATTTCAGCCACAAACGGGACCTCTGGGATGGTCTGCCTAAATGCCGTCTCCATCGAAAAGTCTATACCAGGTATGTGGCAAATTCCACGGGGACGGAGGACAGTTCACCCTTGAATGCCGTATACTGTCAGAAAACAGGTAACAATGGGTAAAGTGGATTTTGGCAAAATTATGGCAAAAATCAAAAAAGGCTACAGCTTATTTGCCGTAACTACCTTATTTTCTTGATTGAACGGTAGGATCTCGAGTTACGAACCTCCCTATAATCAATAATAGAAACAACCCGTCTTTCTATCTTTTATTTTTTCCCTCTATTGTGTATATACTTCCTTCGCTTGATCCCTGCTCTGCGCCGCCAGGTTTCAGGGCAAAATCGATACATGCCCGGGAGGTATCATGGAACAAAGGTTTATTCTGGAAAAAGAAAAAGTCATCTTGGACATGCAAACCGGTCTTATGTGGCAGCGAGGCGCGTCCTCCGACAGGCTCGTCTGGAAAGACGGCTTTGAATATATCGAAACGCTCAACGCTGAGCGTTTTGCGGGATACAATGATTGGCGTTATCCCACCAAAGATGAATTGGCCGGCCTCATTCTGCCCGAAGAGAACCGAATCAGCGGCCTCTACATAGATCCGGTATTTGAGAAACAGCGCAATTGCTGGTCCTCTACACAGTCCGAGGGCCATGGACATCAGGCCTGTTATGCCGACTTTTATTACGGCGACGTGTATCTGGTAGAGGAAAATTACGCCAACCTCTTCGTGCGGGCAGTTCGCAACCGGAACGGCGATTGATTTTCAGCACCTGCAATACGCATCGGAATCCCGATGATATACCCGGCCGCGATCTTTTGCGTTCGCGCGAAAGGCTCGGCGTCCTTCTTTACCAGCCTGAGATACCACAGAACACCGGGAATATTGCGCGGACCTGCGCCGCCACCCACACGCCTTTGTACCTGGTCGGGCCGCTTGGTTTTCGAATTACCGACAAGCAACTCAAACGGGCGGGCCTCGATTACTGGCCTTATGTCCGTATGAAGCTCTATCCAGATTTCGACGCCGCCCATACGGATATGCGGCATTCACGCCTGGTTTACTTCTCGGCCCACGCCTCCATGCTCTATTATGATTTCTCTTTCCGGACCGGAGATTGCCTGGTGTTCGGGCCCGAGACGACAGGCCTGCCCGAAAAATTGCTTGCTTTCTACCCTGGAGATGTGGTAAGGGTACCAATTGACAGGGCCAGGGTCCGCAGTCTGAACCTGGCAACCACTGTGGGAATTGCTCTTTTTGAAGCTTTGAGACAGACGCGTCACTGATGAATTCACTTTCCGCCGGTTCTTGTTCCGGCGCCGCAAAACCGGGCGCCAGCGATTTCTCGATCTGTTTCTCGACCTCATTTTCGATTGGAGCCTCCATGATCCGTGACCAAATCAAGTCCAGCCTCTATGAACTTTGCCCTGAGATTCAGAAGTTGGGAATTCATCCGGTCGTACTCCAGAAAGGCAAGCGCTTCTGAATCCTGCTTTTCGAAAGCATGGAATGCTTGAAGAATGCCCCACCCCTTAGTTCTTGCGTGGTTGTCCAGAGCGACCAGAGCGATTCCTTTCATTTCAATCCCGCGTGTGAGCCGCAGATGCGCCGTGCGGTATCGGCGGCCCAACGCAAGATGAGCGGCCCTGCGTTCAAAGTTATGCCGGAGAGATTTTCGATCCGGATTTCAGGAATTCGCCCAGATGGCAAGTGTCGAATGGAAAGGGGCCAATTGGGAGGCATACTACAGTAGCCTTTCCATTGGGGATTTACTCACCGTCCTGAAGGGCTTCGGCCAGACGGAAGTCCTTCGGTTTGAGGTTCCGGGGCAATTCAAAGGAGAGTTGAGCCTCTGCCGCACCGAAGATGGGGGCAAGGAAATTACGCTCTATCACCTGGAGGTCTTTGGCAAGAAGCGCGCCGGTACGGGCAGGCAAGCTCTAAGGTGGCTAAAAGAGATCTTCAGGGGAGAGATATATCTTGAATTTCCCGATTCGCCGGACCCGGCAATCGGGTTTCACCCTACAATGCCGTTCTGGTTTCAGATGTATCGGGAAGGGTTTGTTGACGCACTTGATTGTGAAAACTTTTACTTGACTCCCCAGGCAACCCGCGAGCAGCTCGAGGAGGTCCAGGAGCATATCGAGACAGTGCTTGCCAAAAGGCCGTAACCTCTTTAAAGTCAGAGCCGTATCGAGATAGATGCACTCCTTTTTCATCCCCCCCCCGCATTCCTTTCGTATGACAGACTTATATAACACCTTATTTGAGATAAACTCTCCGGCCCCAACTCCAAAGCACAAAAGAGCAAGTGCGGTTTTGACCATCCGTGAATCGACACTGGACAAGCAATTGTTGGATGTCTACTATCCCGCAATGTGGAGCGTCAGTTTATTTGCCCCGAACTGCATAACTTGAAGGAGATGGAAGGGACACATGCAAAACAATCCCTTTTCCCAAAGGCTCGAGCGTTTTCGAAGTCTCATGCTGAAAGAGAAACTTGACACTCTTGTAGTGGCGGTCCCGGAAAACCGCTACTACCTTAGCGGGTTCGAAGCTGAGGACCTTCTTTTGACTGAGAGTTCCGGTTATCTGCTGATAACCCAAGGAGCGCAATACCTGCTGACCGACCCGCGATATGAAGAGGCCGCAAGGAAGGAAGCCCCGGATTTCAAGCTCGCAATTTATTCCACGGGGCTTAAGCAGCTTCTGCCAGACCTATTCTCTGAGCTGAAGACCGAAAGGCTGGGAGTGGAGGAGCATTTCCTTACCGTCAAAAGGTTCAGGGAGGTGGAGGAAGCCCTTTCCAAGGTCCGGCCCTCTGCTGAGGTTATCGCATGTGAAGACCTGGTTGAGCGACTCCGGATAATAAAAGAAGATGCAGAAATCGAGAAAATCCAAAGATCGATCAGGCTGACTGAAGAGGCGTTGCAAACGGTGTGGGACGCTCTGGCCCCAGGCAAGAGCGAAAAAGAAATGGCCTGGCTGATTGAAAAGACGATCCGTGAAAATGGAGGCCAGGCAGT
>OMSV01000079.1:8009-10957 GCA_900290385.1 Syntrophobacter sp. SbD2
AAAAGACGATCCGTGAAAATGGAGGCCAGGCAGTCTCGTTTCCCCCTATTGTCGCCGCCGGTGAAAACGCCGCTCTTCCTCATGGGGTCCCCACCGACCGGAGAATCGGCAGAGGTGAAATGGTAATCCTCGACCTCGGCTCCAAACTCGACGCCTACTGCTCGGATATGACCCGGACATGGGTTCCCGGCGCACCGAGTCCCAAACTTATGGAGATATACAAAACAGTCCGTGAAGCTCAGCTTGCAGCGCAGGATAAAATACGTGCGGGAATCGATTCGGTTGCTGTCGATTCGGCGGCTCGTGACCTCATCAGGGATGCCGGATATGGCGACAATTTCGGCCACGGGCTGGGACATGGAGTTGGGCTCGCAGTGCATGAAAAGCCCGGCCTCAGAAAAGTGGAGCCAACACTGCTGGAAGAGAATATGGTCGTTACCGTGGAACCGGGAATCTACATCCCCGGATTTGCAGGAGTGCGGCTCGAAAACATGGTTCGCCTGACAAAAACAGGGTGTGAACTTCTCACAAGGGAACAATTTTTCTACGACTGGTAATCCGTATCCCGTGATTCAATCGTTTCGAACGAATCGTTTTCAAACGAACCGTTTTTGAGGGAAAGGATAATCCGATTTGTCCTTTCCTCGACTTCGGGGATCATTTCGACGAGCGCCTTAAGAGAGATCAAGACTTTCTTGGTCTGCTGTTTGTGGGGGATTTTCAATTCCGGATGGTCAAGGAATTCAAGGATCTGCTCGAGCGTCATCAGCTTGTCCGCGGTAAAATCGACATAGGCAAGCTTGGGCCATATTGACCTTAGATCTTCCGGTAGATGCTCGATCTTTTTCGCCAGTTCCTCGTCGGTCCCAAGCCACATCGCACTTTTAAGGCGCTGGAGAAGCGACTGGATCTCTTCTCGGCTTCCCTCCCATGCGTCGCTTTCAACCATCAGTTCCTGCCATTTGGGCCGGATCTTGTTGTCCACCCATTTTTCGCCAAGGCCCGGCATGAGCGGCAGGCCGGCAAGTTCGCTCTGGTCGGCAATGAGTTTTTCGCAAAGGCGTCCGAGCCTGGTTGGAACATTTTCACTGGGCAGGTTCGATTCGATAAGCCTGCTCAGCCGGTTCAATATGAAGCTCTTGTTCTCGATGTCCGGGTACGCCAGGGCGATCTGCGACTCCCATTGCTCCCTCAGAAAACTGATCTCGGCATTTATCGCCGAGAAGATGAACCCGAGCTTAATGAGCGTATTTCTCAGCTCGTGGGCCAGAACATTACAACTCTGGAGGCGCTGCCGCGCGAGCTCTTTCTGCGCTTCGGCCAGAGTTTCACGGATGTGGAGTGAAAGCAGTTGAGTACCAAGAGTGCGAGAAAGTTTTTTGATGACCTTTGTGGAGTGATCCCCTCTTCTTATGAGGCCCTTTTTGAAGTGAATTTTTATTACCGCAACGACAAAATCTTCACAGTCTTTCCAAATCGGATTTCCCCGGGAGTCAACGGGATATTCAAGCTCACCGGCACGGTCCCCGTAGAGATAAGATTTCTTTATCAGGACCGGTTCCATGTGATGATAGTCTTCGACTTCGTTGGCAAGCTGTTTTCGCACGCTGCGGCAATCCTGGTAAGGATCGTCCGCAGTCCAGCTCTTGGCCTTTTCAACACACCAGGCCATTGNNTCCATTGCTCGACCGGGCATGTCTTTGTAGTCCTCCCAACATTTCCCCGGGTCATTGTAATCAGAATATTCCTTGAGACCCCATAAGATTTCGCCGGCAGCTTCATTACGAACCCCGGATGTAATGCGAGTCGAGCGCAACTGGGGCATAGGGCCAATTCTGTATATTGTCCCCTTTATAGCGTTGTGCAAACAAAGTAGGATAGTTTCAATCATATCCTTGCAGGTTCGCTCAAGGACATCATCGTTAATAATCATTCGCCGCCCCCCGTTGACCTCTTGCAAAGAATTTTGTATCTCGAAACCGGCACCGGGGTCAATAGACTTTTTGTCAAAAGTCAATTACGATAAGGTTTGATCGGAATGAAGCGGGGACCGCGACACGAGGTCTTTATCCATACAACAGCATGTAATCCCGTAATAGGACCAGACAGGCACGCACAACCGCCTGACGGCGCCACAATTTCGTCAAGGGCCAAACGTAATGCCGGCTCTTGGGAAAATTATTGAAACAGAGGATCTGCCAATTTGCCATTAACTCTGCAAAAGCGTAGAATACACTATATTTTATCACACTCCACTGAGTGAGGGAAGCCTATGCGATTTGTCAGAAGCGTTTCATCTTTAGCGCTGGCGTTCGTTTTTTTATTCCATTCAACTCTGCTTGCGGCGCCGGGTCCTCAGAAAGAAAGCAACGGCCCCCGGATGCTCTGGGCCTTTGGAGCGATCCGCGCCTCGTCAAACCCTCCAAAGGTCGAGCCGGTCAGGACCAAAATGATCCTTTCGTCCGGGGATAAGCTCAAAATGATGATCCAGCTCAAGCAAAAATGCTTTGTCTACCTGATCCACAGGGACTCCCGTGGCGATTTTGCCATGCTTTTCCCTTACAGTCTCAAGCAGTTCGATACCGACTACCAGACTGCCCGCAACTACTACGCCCCCAAAGGAGAAGCATGGTTCCAACTTGACAACAGGACCGGCAACGAGACCTTCTATCTTATCGCCTCAGATCAGCGTCTGCTCGATATTGAATATACCTACGAGAAGTATGTATCTTCCGAAGAGTCCAAGAAGCAGAACCTTGCCGGGCAGATGCTCTCCGAACTCAACAGTATCACAGAAACTCACCTGGCCTCATCGGCGGGAACTGAAAACCTGGCCGATCAGGAGTCTATGGTGCGGGGCTTTGAAAGGGCAACAGGCGCAGACCCGACCGATGTTGCCGCACTGGCAAGAGAAATTTCATTCGACAACATGTATTCCGAAACATTTG